>NZ_JBICMC010000043.1:0-27281 GCF_043106005.1 Pseudomonas sp. GLN_2
CGACAACCAGGGCCGCGAAGTCCCGTTCGTGACCCTGCAACCGGGGCAGCGCATCTACAACCCGCACGAGCAGGTGTACCTGGTGTGCACCGAGGGCGGCCACTACATCCTGCAGACCCTCGATAACCTGTTCTTCTACTTTGGCGAAGTGCCAGACACCAACACCGAAGTGCCGCTGCAGCGTATCGAGAACGTCCTCGGCCACTTCCTGCACTTCACCCGCACGCCCGACGGCACACTGACCGACATCAGCGCCACCGGAGGCACCCGCGTACACCTGCACTACGACAACCCGCTGGGCCGCCTGACCGACATCAAGCGCGTGGTGAACAACGAAGCGGTGGAAACGCTTACCCAGTACCGCTACGACGAACACGGCCAGCTGAGCGCGGTGATCAACCGCAACGGCGACACCGTGCGCAGCTTCAGCTACGCAGACGGCCTGATGGTGACCCACAGCAACGCGCTGGGGCTGGGCTGCCACTACCGTTGGCAAACCCTGGGCGACAAGCCACGTGTGGTCGAGCACTGGACCAGCGACGGCGAGCACTACCACTTCCGCTACGACCTCGATAGCCGCACCAGCTGGGCCACCGACGTGCTCGGCCGCGAGTTGGAAGTGCAGTACAACGCCGACCACCGCGTGGTCGCCAGCCGCGATTATGGCGGCGAGCGTTACGCCATCGAGCTGGACGAAAACGGCAATATGGTTGGCCTGACCTTGCCGGACGGTAACCGCCTGCAATTCAAGTACGACGAATTCTCCCGCTTGCTCGAAGAGACCGATCCGCTGGGCCGCAAGACCACCTACGAATATCACCACCTGACCACACTGGTGACCCAGGTCAGCTACCCGGACGGCAGCACCTGGCGAGCGCGCTACGACGACAAGGGCAACCTGCTCGCCGAATTCGATGCCCTCGGCCAGATGACCGAGTACCTGAACAGCGATGACGGCCTGCCGCACACGATCATCGATGCGACCTACAAGTCCAAGTACCTGTGGTGGAACACCCTGGCCCAGGTCGAGCGCTACCAGGACTGCTCGGGCAAGAGTACGTACTACCGCTATGACGAACGCCAGCACCTGGTGGCGGTGACCGATGCGCTGAACCAGACCACCACGCTGGAGCGCAAGCCCGACGGCGAAGTGCTGCGTATCAGCCACCCGGACGGCACCACGGAAAGCTTCACCTACAACGTCTACGGGCAGGTGCTCAGCCACACCGACGGCAAGGGCCAGACCACCCGCCTGATGCGCACGGCCCGTGGCCTGCCGAGCAGCCGCCAGGATGCCAAGGGCCAGCGGGTTCGCTACGAGTACGACAAGGCTATTCGCCTGACCGCGCTGGTCAACGAGAACAACGCCGCGTACAGCTTTGCCTACGACGCTTCGGACCGGCTGAGCGAAGAAGTGCGGGTGGATAACCTGACCCGGCGTTTCAGCTACGACGTCGGTGGCCATCTCACACGACTGGATGAGATTGGCTATGGCGAAAATGCCGAGCGGCCCGAGCGCCATACGCTCTTTGAGCGTGATGCCATTGGCCGTTTGATTGCCAAGCTCAATAGCGATGCGCGGCAAGACTTCGTCTACGACGACGGCGACCGGCTGCTGAGCATCGAGCGGCAACCGACCGGCATCGGCAAGCAGCTTGGGATCACAGAAGAAAAGCTGGAATACACCTACGATCTGCTCGGCCGGCTGACGAAAGAAATCACCCCTGACGGCACGCTTGGCTACGAGTACGACCCGCTCAGCAACCTGACCACGCTGACCCTGCCGGATGGGCGTAAGGTCAATCACCTGTATTACGGCAGTGGCCACCTGCACCAGCTGAACCTGGATGGTCAGGTGATCAGCGACATGGAGCGCGATGACCTGCACCGCGAGGTGTACCGGACCCAGGGCAAGCTCACCAGTTGCTTCGGTTATGACGCCATGGGGCGCAAGGCCTGGCAGTTTGCCTCGACCTTGCCGGCCGACAAGCTCTCGCAGGTGCATAACACTGGCATCAATACCTCGTTGCTGGTCGAGCACGCCTACAACCCGATCCACCGCCGTTACCAGTACGACCCGGCCGGTGAACTGGTGCGTACCCTCGACAAGTTACGCGGCGAGATCAAGTACGAATACGAAGCCAACGGCCAGTTGCGCAGTCGCGATACCGGTTCGCTGATCGGCAGCGAGGAATTCCGTTACGACCCGGCAGCCAACCGCCTGGACTTCAATGCGCGGCAGTTCGACAAGGTCAAGGACAACCGCATCAAACAGTGGCGGGATCAGGAGTATCGCTACGACCCGTGGGGCAACCTGATCGAGAAGCGCTCGGGGCACAGCAAGCTGCAGCACTTCGCCTATGACTGTGAGAATCGGCTGGTTAAAGCTGAAACGTATGTCGGTGACAGACTGGAGAGCACCGGGCAGTACCGGTATGACAGCCTGGGACGGCGGGTGGCCAAACAGGCTGAAATCAATGGCGAAGCCGAGCAGAAGCGCTTCCTCTGGCAGGGGCTGAGGATGCTGTGGGAGGAAACGCCTGGGCAGAACATCCTGTACCTGTACGAGCCGGGTAGCTATGCGCCATTGGCGCGGGTCGATCAAGTTGAAGGAGAAGGGCAGAAAGTCTATTACTTCCATACGGACCAGATTGGAACCCCGCTGGAGCTGACCGATAGCGAGGGTGAGATTGTCTGGCAGGCGACATATCGTTCGTGGGGAGCGTTAGAGCAACTGGTTATCGGTGAGGTCGAGCAGAACCTTCGGTTCCAGGGCCAATACTTTGATCCCGAAATAGGACTGCATTATAGTCTATTCAGATACTTTGATCCTGAGATAGGGCGATTTATTACGCAGGATCCGATAAGCCTTCAAGGCGGGTATAATCTTTATGAGTACGCACCAAATACGTTGACCTGGATTGATCCATTAGGCTTGTGCAAAAGCGCCGCAAGTGGTGACAAGGGACGATCAAAGGCGATGCACGACTTAGAGCGTAACGGCTTTAAGATAGTTGCCGAAGAAGTTACCATGAAGGTTAATGGAAGTAGGATTAGAGCGGATTTTGTTGCTAGAGATGCTCAGGGGAGTTTGCATGTGTTTGAGGTAAAACATGGCGCAGGCTCGCTTACCAAAAACCAAAAAGCCGCAGATGTATTTGACATGAGCAACCCTGCAAATACTACGCAGCACCTTGGGGGAGGTACCATTAAGCCATCTAGTGGTACTGCGGCTAAGCTGAAAGTTGATACTAAAAGTGCGCGCGGCAAATTGCTTGGTGGTAAAGGAGCCGTGCATGACGCACTATTCAATGTACTTAAATATGGGTGAATTATGAGTTCAGAGGATCGGTTGTATTTTGAGGCTGCCTTGCTTAAAGAGTTAAAGATCGTTGCGTCAAAATTTGATGGCGTGGTGGCTACAAAAAATAAATTAAAGTTTAAGCATAATAAAAAAAATGTGGGTGAACTTTTCTTGGATCATATCGCGCGCGTAGATTCTTATGTGCTTGCCGGGATGGTTTCCGGGGGGGAGCTTTTTGAGTGCGCGTCAAAATTCACACCTCCTTACAGAAGTAATTTATTTAATGATGGGTGTTTTTCGTTCATTTCGTCAGGTGAGCAAAGTAAACAGTTTAGTGGAGATTTTGGGGGGGCTATAAAAACACCGCCTCCTGCTTTGGCAGATGAAGTCTGTAGTCATATTCGGTTGGTTCTGGAGGAATTCTATGTTCCCAAAATGTTAGCCGCTATCGTGCCAACTGATAGAACTATAAGTGATGTTGTTTTGTCTCCGGATGAATACTCATATCCTGCTGTCTTGATACATTGTGCTGCTAAGTTGGGTGGTGTGGCTGGGAATGAAGTTAAAATAAAAGAAGCGATGACTTCAAAGAAAATTGTAAAGGACAAGGTCTACGATATTTCGCTGCTCGACGGACTATTGTAATGCTTATGTATCGGATGTTTTGAAATTTGCTAGTTACGTATTCAAGGGTTAGAACCGGGCGATATAATTAGCAAAATAATATGGGAATGATTCATGAGCATCAAGTTTTCTGTGGTTACAGATACGGCAACTTTAGCGATATTTGATTTGCAGGCAATACGTCATCGAATGAGTGATACATTTGATTGGTGGAGTATTCAAAGCGATGAAATTTCTGAGATAAATAAGGGTAATATCGCTTTTTTAAATTTAGGTGAGGATGGTAGGTATCAAGTAAAAATTGAAGAAAACTTATCAGATCCTAGCGGAGGAATTTACTTGAAAGTGCCTTCTGGACGCGTGTTCGTAGGCGCAGGGGAAGATACTTCCGGAGGGGGGCTGGAGCCTGATGACTCGAATGCAGTTCAAGGCGAGTTTATTAGTCTCGAAACAGGTAGCTATTATATGAGTTACAAGGTCGAGAGCGGAGTGATCTGCTTAGCGTTCTCGCCTTCCAGCAAGTTTAGTAATGAACTTACAGATTCGGTAAGACTTACTATTTAGCCTCTAAAGTAATTTGAGTTTTTTGACTTGAAGAAAGTACTATTTAACAGCAGGGAGATGGGCGAGCAACTAAAGGCATCAGCCTTGCTCGAAAAAAATGGAGAAACTTAAATCATTTTCTTTTGAATTTGTTAATAAAAAATAAGATCCGCATGACGTTTACAGGGGTGCACCGAAGCGATGGAAACGCTTACCCAGTACCGCGACGACGAACACGGCCAGCTGACCGCGGTGTTCAACCGCAAATTCAGGGAATTTTACCTGTTCAATGGACGCGCTCCGAATGCGAAGATGAGATTAATCAGTAGAGCTTGTTCCAGTTGCTGGCCAGATAACTGAGGGCTTTTCCCAGCGCATTGCCTGCCTTGCACACGCCTTTTGTAGCGAAGAGTTGCAGCAAAAGGGCCGCAAAGAGCGGCCCCCAAAATCTCAATGCATAAAGAACCAGATAAGAATGATCACCGGAATCGGCACCCCAATCATCCAAAGCAGTATCGAGCGCATGGCCTTTCTCCTTGTTCGATGGTGACAAGAAAGGTGCAGCCGCCATGCCAGTTGTATCAAAAAACTACATTCATAAGAATCAAAGGCTTACCCTCCAAGCCGCCTGAGCAAACCGTGCAATATGCAGGATCCACGCCCTTGCACCTGGGTGTTCTGCAATGCACTATCCACCCATGATCGCCACCACCCTCCCCGACGGCCCCGAGCAAACCCCGCTTACCGCCGAAATTGTGCTGCGCTACCACCTCTGCTGGAAGCACCGCGACCTCGACGGTGTCATGTCGCTCTACCACCCCGATATCCAGTACCACGACTTCTTCCAGAATCGCGTGCTTGGCCACCAGGAACTGCGCGACTATGTACGCGCCTGTCTGCCCCATGAAGCCGGCGAGGACATCGTCCACAGCGACCGCATCCGCGTCGATGGCTGCACCGCATTCATTCAGTATCAGGTCACGGTCCAGGGCGGCGCCGGCCTGGTTGCGTTCCAGTCCAGCGAGGCGATCACCGTCAGGGACGGGCTGATCTGGCGGGTCAACGAATACGCCACGCTGGTCCGCCGGAACGGCACAGGCCACGCCAACAGCGGTCCGCGCCCCGCCACCAGCCGCCTGGGCCTGTCGCCTCGGCAGTTGTCGACCATGGCCCAGGACCTGGAGCATTACTTCCAACGTCAACGCCCCTACCTCGACCCGGAGCTCGACCTGCAACAGGTCGCCGACGCCAGCGGCTACAGCCGCAACCAGATTTCCTACCTGCTCAACCAGGTGCTGGGGCAAAGCTTCTACCGCTACGTCAACCAGGCACGCTTGCAGCACCTGATGGCCAGCCTCGGCGATGACAGCGTCGAGGCGACGATCGACGAGCTGGCCTTCAGTGCCGGCTTCAACTCGCTGTCGGCGTTCTACAAGTGCTTCCGTGAGCACACCGGGCTCACGCCCAAGGCCTACCTGAAGCAAATTTCCCTGCGTGCACGCACGTAAGACAGCTGCCCGCTGACACCACTACGATCGCCCACAGACCTTGACGGATGTGGAGCCGAACCCGATGCAACCCCTGCGCACGCTCAGCTTGTGGATGGACCAGCTCGACGAGCCGCTGTGCGCGCGCCCGGCACTGCGCAATGACCTCGACGTTGACGTGTGCATCATCGGTGCCGGCTATACCGGCCTTTGGACCGCGTACTACCTCAAGCGCCAGGCCCCCCAGCTGAACATCGCGGTGATTGAAGCCCAAATCGCCGGCTTCGGCGCCTCCGGCCGTAATGGGGGCTGGCTGATGGGCAACCTGCTCGGCGAAGACCGCCTGCTCGGCACCCTCTCGCCGCAACAGCGCCGCGCCAGCATCGACCTGCTGCACGGCATCCCGGATGAAGTGCATCGCGTGCTGCAAAGCGAAGGCATCGACTGCGACTACCGCAAAGGCGGCGTCCTTTATTGCGCGGCGCGCTACCCGGAGCAGGAACGCAGCCTGCGCGCCTACCTCGACGACTTGTATCGCCAAGGCATGACCGAGGACGACTACCGCTGGCTGAGCCCCGAGCAGTTGGGGAGCCAGCTGCGGGTCAGCAATGCGTTTGGAGCCATTTACAGCCCGCACACGGCGACCATCCAGCCAGCCAAGCTGGTGCGCGGCCTTGCCCGGGCAGTGGAGGCGCTGGGCGTATCGATCTACGAAAACACCCCGGCCATCGACTGGCAGCCGAGCGAGGTGCGTACCCCGCTGGCACAGATTCGCTGCCAGTGGATGGTGCCTGCCGTGGAGGGTTACGCCGCCAGCCTGCCGCCACTGGGCAAACACCAATTGCCAGTACAGAGCCTGCTGGTGGCCACCGAGCCGCTGCCAGAGGCCACCTGGGAGCAAATTGGCCTGAGCAAGGGCCAAGCCTTCAGTGAAAGCAGCCGCCAGGTCACCTACGGCCAGCGCACCGCCGACAACCGCCTGGTCTTCGGTGCTCGCGGTGGCTACCGCTTCGGTGGGCGTCTGCGCGAGAACTTCAACCTCGACGAACACGAAGTCGAACTGCGCCGCTACCTGTTCGGCGAACTGTTCCCGCAGCTCAAACAGGTACGCATCACTCATACCTGGGGCGGCAACCTCGGCATGGCGCGACGCTTCCGCCCACACATGCTTTGCGACCGCCAGCGCGGCATCGCCCTTGCCGGCGGCTACGGCGGCGAAGGCGTCGGGGCTACCAACCTGGGTGGGCGCACCCTGGCGGCGCTGATCCTCAACCAGCGCAACGAACTGACGGCGCAACCCTGGGTGCTCGACAACAGCCCGCTATCGAGCCTGGCCAGCTGGCCTCCCGAGCCATGCCGCTGGCTGGGCTACAACGCGATCATCCAGAGCTTCGTCCATGAGGACCGGACCCTCGCCAACCCCGCCAGTGCGCCGTGGAGGCGGCGCCTGGCCATCTCGGTTGCGGACTTCATGGAAGGCTTCATGCACTGACTTCCCTTTTCACTCGTAGAGGATCCACCGGTCATGAGCATCACCCAGTTCAAGAACACCGAATTTGCCGTGCTCGACAGCTCCAACCCGGTCGCGGTACCGCTCGGCGAACCCGTGGCAGTCACGTCAGTCACCTGCGTGGAGCGCAGCGATGGCGTTGAAACCGGCATCTGGGAATGCACCCCAGGGCGCTGGCGGCGGCAGATCGTGCAACAGGAGTTCTGCCATTTCATCAAGGGCCGCTGCACGTTCACCCCCGACGGTGGCGAGCCCCTGGTCATAGAAGCCGGAGACGCATTGATGCTACCGGCCAACAGCACCGGCACCTGGGACATCCAGGAGACCGTGCGCAAAACCTACGTGCTTATTTTCTGATCCGCTGATCGCCTGCCTTCGATAACAACAGACAAAGCAAGGTAAACCCGACATGCGCACCTTCCTCCTCGCCCCCCTGATGCTGGCCGCCAGCGTGGCCAGCGCCGCTGAAACGGTGAAGATCTACAACTGGTCCAGCTACGTGGCCCCCGACACGTTGAAAAACTTCCAGCAAGCCAGCGGCATCGTGCCGACCTATGACGTGTACGACAGCAATGAAACCCTCGATGGCAAGTTGATGACCGGCAATTCCGGCTACGACGTGGTGTTCCCCTCCAACCATTTCATGGCCCGGCAGATCCAGGGCAAGGCCTTGAAGCGCCTGGACAAATCCCAGCTGCCTAACTGGCACAACCTCAACCCGGTGCTGCTCAAGGCGCTGGAGGTGAACGACCCGGGCAACCAGTACGGCTTCCCGTACCTGTGGGGCAGTACCGGTATTGGCTACAACATCGACAAGGTCAAGGCGGTGCTCGGCGACAACGCGCCCGTGGACTCCTGGGACCTGATCTTCAAGCCCGAGTACATGAGCAAGCTGAAAAGCTGTGGCGTCGCGGTGCTGGACAATGGCCCCGAACTGCTGCCGATCGCCCTGCACTACCTGGGCTTGCCCCATCACAGCCAAGACCCCAAGGACTACGAGAAAGCCAAGGACCTACTGATGAAAGTGCGGCCTTACATCAGCTATTTCCACTCGTCCAAGTACACGGGCGACCTGGCCAACGGCGATATCTGCGTGGTGGTGGGGTTCTCAGGGGACGTGCTGCAGGCGAAGAACCGCGCCGATGAGGCGAACAATGGCGTGAAGGTGGGCTATTCGATACCCAAGGAGGGCGCGCCGATGTGGTTCGACATGGTCGCAATGCCCGTCGATGCGCCGGATGAAAAGGCCGGATATGCCTACATGAACTACCTGCTACAGCCGGAGGTGATGGCCAACATCAGCAACCACGTCCAGTACGCCAACGGCAACCTCAAGGCTGACGGGCTGGTGGACCCGGCGATGAAGGGTAATACGATGATTTACCCGAGCGACGAGGTGATGGGCAAGCTGTATGCGCTGGAGGCGATGCCGGCGAAGATCGACCGTATTCGTACGCGAATCTGGACCAGTATCAAAGCCGGAAATTGAAATGGGGCCGCCTAGCGGCCCCGATTTCAGGCCTTAATGGTGCTCGCGGGTAGCGCGGAACTTGATGTCCGGCCAGCGCTCTTCCATCAGCGCCAGGTTGACCCGGGTCGGCGCCAGGTAGGTCAGGTGACCGCCGCCGTCGATGGCCAGGTTTTCCATGGCCTTGGTCTGGAATTCCTCGAGCTTCTTCTTGTCATCGCAGCTGATCCAGCGCGCCGACCAGACGGTGATAGGCTCGTAGGCGCACTCGACCTTGTACTCTTCCTTCAGGCGGCTGGCGACCACGTCGAACTGCAGCACACCGACCGCACCCAAGATGATGTCGTTGCTGCGCTCAGGGAAGAACACCTGAGTAGCACCTTCTTCGGCCAGCTGCTGCAGGCCTTGACGCAGTTGCTTGGATTTCAGCGGGTCTTTCAGGCGGACGCGGCGGAACAGCTCCGGCGCGAAGTGCGGAATACCGGTGAAGCCCAGCGCCTCGCCTTCGGTGAAGGTGTCGCCGATCTGGATGGTGCCGTGGTTGTGCAGGCCGATGATGTCACCGGCAAAGGCTTCTTCCAGCTGCTCACGCTCGGAGGAGAAGAACGTCAGCGCATCGCCGATACGCAGGTCTTTGTTCAAGCGCACGTGGCGCATTTTCATGCCCTTCTCGTACTTGCCCGAGCAGATGCGCATGAAGGCGATACGGTCGCGGTGTTTCGGGTCCATGTTCGCCTGGATCTTGAACACGAAGCCGGTGAACTTCTCTTCCACAGGCTCCACGGTGCGCTCGTGGGCCACACGGCCAAGCGGACGCGGCGCCCAGTCGACCACGGCGTCGAGCACGTGGTCGACACCGAAGTTGCCCAGCGCAGTACCGAAGAACACCGGGGTCAGCTGACCGTTGATGAACTCTTCCTGGTTGAACTCGTGGCAAGCGCCCTGCACCAGCTCCAGTTGCTCGACGAACGAATCGTACTGGTCGCCCAGGTGCGCGCGGGCTTCGTCCGAGTCCAGCTTCTGGATGATCTTGGCTTCGGTGCGCTCGTGGCCATGGCCCGGGGTGTACACCACGATGTAGTCACCGGTCAGGTGGTACACGCCCTTGAAGTCGCGGTAGCAACCGATCGGCCAGGTGATTGGCGCGGCCTTGATCTTCAAAACGGCTTCGATCTCGTCGAGCAGTTCGATCGGGTCGCGGATGTCTCGGTCGAGTTTGTTGATGAAGCTGACGATGGGCGTGTCGCGCAGGCGGCACACGTCCATCAGGGCGATGGTACGCGGCTCTACACCTTTACCGCCGTCGAGCACCATCAGCGCCGAGTCCACCGCGGTCAGGGTGCGGTAGGTGTCTTCCGAGAAGTCTTCGTGGCCGGGGGTGTCGAGCAGGTTGATCATGTGCTCGCGGTACGGGAACTGCATCACCGAGGTGGTGATGGAGATGCCGCGCTGCTTCTCCATTTCCATCCAGTCGGAGGTGGCGTGGCGGTCGGACTTGCGCGACTTCACGGTACCGGCGACGGCAATGGCCTTGCCCATCAGCAGCAGCTTCTCGGTGATGGTGGTTTTACCGGCGTCGGGGTGGGAAATGATTGCGAAAGTGCGGCGCTTCGCGACTTCGGCGGCCTGGTTGGTCATGGGAAATCGCCTGACTGGGGGATTTGAAAGGGGCAGTATCATACCTGAAGTTGGGCCTGGACCAAAATCTGCCGAATGAATGGCGCCTGTGCCGGCCTCTTCGCGGGTAAACCCGCGCCTACAGGTACGACACAGGGTTCGGATGCGGTGCAGTCACTGTAGGAGCGGGTTTACCCGCGAAGAGGCCGGCACAGACAAAAGAAATCCGACAGGCAATCGATTTATCACGACAAATGCCCAAAGCGCAGTTATTTCAACGCCTGCAGCGCATTAAGCCGCTGTTTTTTCTCGCCAAAAATCCTGCCACCCAGCGATTAACGCTGGCCAAATGCCGCCTCAGATGGGAACCTTTATGCCCACGGAGACGTCCACTCCCCTGCAACCCGCTTCGGTTGGGGACTGGTTTCATCAGCATTTTCGGGCCCGACGGGGTTCGGCTCATGGCCTGATCGCAGCCTTCGGCTTGCATCTCGCTGCTACTCGCGAACACACCACCCGCCGCCAGGATTGGCCGGCTTCCAAGAAGTGTGCTCGCCGACAACACAAGGAGTCCGCCTGTGGCTAAACGCTACGGAAAGGGGCTGTTGGGATGGGCCGCCGTGCTCGTCATCCTGGCCCTGCTGGTCCACTGGATCGGCATCGACACGATCGCGCGTTATCGCGACGATCTTGGGTTCTACCTGCAAGCGCACCTGGTATTGGTGCTGGCTTCGATGGCGGCGGCGCTGGCCGTGGGCATCCCCGCCGGCATTGCGTTAAGTCGACCGCACCGGGTCGACAAAGCCGAGCGCTTCATGCAGTTCTTCAACGTTGGCAACACCATCCCCCCTCTGGCCGTTCTGGCCATCGCCCTGAGTATCCTGGGCATCGGCGCCGGGCCTGCGATCTTCGCACTGTTCCTCGCGTCCCTCCTGCCCATCGTGCGCAACACCTACGAAGGCCTGAAAAACGTCCCCGCCTCGCTCAAGGAAGCCGCTACCGGCATCGGCATGACCCCGCGCCAGCAACTCTGGCAGGTGGAGCTGCCCAACGCCGTGCCGATCATCGTCGGCGGCGTACGCGTGGCCCTGGCGCTGAACGTGGGCACCGCACCGCTGGCATTCCTGATCGGCGCCAACAGCCTGGGCAGCCTGATCTTTCCCGGCATCGCCCTGAACAACCAGCCGCAGCTGCTGCTGGGTGCCGCCTGCACCGCGCTGCTGGCACTGGTGCTGGACGCGGCGGTGAGTTTCTCCAGCAGGCGCTGGCTGGAACGTGGCCTGGCCCAATAAGGATAGGAAACGTATGAAGAAGAGAATCGCCTTGCTGCTGGGCGCGGCCCTGCTGTTCGCAGGAGTTGCCCAGGCAGCGGAAAAACCCCTGGTGCGCATCGGCGCGCGGGTGTTCACCGAACAGACCGTGCTCGCCGAAATCACCGCGCAGTACCTGCGCGCCAACGGCTTTGACGTACGCGTCACCACCGGCCTGGGCAGCAGCATCGCTCGCCAGGCCCAGGAAACCGGCCAGCTCGACCTGATGTGGGAATACACCGGGGTGTCGCTGGTGTCCTACAACCACATCGATGAGCGTATGCCCAGCGCCGAGGCCACCTACGCCAAGGTCAAGGAGCTGGATGCCAAAAAAGACCTGATCTGGCTGACCCCGTCGAAATTCAGCAACACCTATGCCCTCGGCTTGCCGAAGCAGGTCGCCGAGGCCTACCCGCAGATCAACTCGATCAGCGACCTCAACCAGGTGCTGCGCGACGAGCGCAAGCGTAATCACCTGGTGGCCCTGGACACCGAGTTCGCCAACCGCCCCGACGGCCTGGTCGGGCTCAAGGAAATGTACGACCTGCAGGTCGGCCGCGCCAACATCCGCCAGATGGACGCGGGCCTGGTCTACACGGCCATGCACAACAACCAGGTGTTCGCAGGCCTGGTCTACACCACCGACGGTCGCCTGAGCGCGTTCAACCTCAAGCTGCTCGAAGACGACAAGCACTACTTCCCCGACTACACCGCCGCCCCGGTGGTGCGCAAGGCCGTGCTCGACGCCAACCCGCAACTGGTCGCCCTGCTCAAGCCACTGGCCGAGCAGCTCGATGACGAGACCATGCGCCAGCTCAATGCCAAGGTCGACGTGGACCACCAGAACCCGTCCGCAGTGGCCGCCGCATTTCTGCGAGAGCATCCCCTCAAGGAGGTACAGCCATGAGCCTGCTCGACACGTTCGCCCACCTCGACTGGGCCCAGGTGCTGCAACTGACCTGGCAGCACATCATGCTGGTCGGCATCGCCGTCGGCCTGGCGATCCTCGTTGGCGTGCCGCTGGGCATCCTGATGACCCGCTTCCCGGCAGTGGCCGGCCCGCTGCAGGCCAGCGCCACAGTGCTGCTGACCATCCCATCGATTGCGTTGTTCGGCCTGCTGCTGCCGTTCTACTCCAAGTTCGGCCAGGGGCTGGGCCCCTTGCCTGCGATCACTGCCGTGTTTCTTTATTCGCTGCTGCCCATCCTGCGCAACACCTACCTGGCCCTGACCAATGTCGAGCCCGGAATCCGTGAAGCCGCGCGTGGCATCGGCATGACCTTCGGCCAGCGCCTGCGCATGGTCGAGCTGCCCATCGCCGTACCGGTGATCCTCGCCGGCGTGCGCACCGCCGTGGTGATGAACATCGGCGTCATGACCATTGCCGCCACCATCGGCGCCGGCGGCCTCGGCGTGCTGATTCTGACTTCCATCAGCCGCAGCGACATGTCGATGCTGCTGGTCGGTGCCGTACTGGTCAGCCTGCTGGCGATCATCGCCGACCTGCTGCTGCAAACCCTGCAACGTGCCCTGACTCCAGAAGGACTGCGCTCATGATCGAACTGAAGAACCTCAGCAAAACCTTCAACGTCAACGGCAAGGACGTCAAAGCCGTCGACTCGGTAAGCCTCACCGTCAATGAAGGGGAAATCTGCGTGTTCCTCGGCCCGTCGGGCTGCGGCAAGAGCACCACGCTGAAAATGATCAACCGCCTGATCACGCCCACCTCGGGCCAGGTGTTCATCAATGGCGAAGACACCACCGGGCTGGACGAAGTTACCCTGCGCCGGCACATCGGCTATGTGATTCAGCAGATTGGTCTGTTCCCCAACATGACCATCGAGGAGAACATTACCGTGGTCCCGCGCCTGCTTGGCTGGGACAAGCAGAAATGCCACGAGCGGGCTCGCGAGCTGATGCACATGATCAAGCTCGAACCCAAGCAGTACCTGCAACGCTACCCGCGCGAGCTGTCTGGCGGCCAGCAACAGCGTATCGGCGTGATTCGTGCCCTGGCGGCAGATGCACCCGTGCTGTTGATGGACGAGCCATTCGGCGCGGTCGACCCGATCAACCGCGAGATGATCCAGAACGAGTTCTTCGAAATGCAACGGGCGCTGAACAAGACGGTGATCATGGTCAGCCACGACATCGACGAAGCGATCAAACTGGGCGACAAGATTGCCATCTTCCGCGCCGGCAAGCTGTTGCAGCTGGACCATCCGGACACCTTGCTGGCCCATCCGGCGGATGATTTCGTCAGCAACTTTGTGGGCCAGGACAGCACCCTCAAACGCCTGCTGCTGGTGCGAGCCGAGGATGCAGCGGACAACGCGCCGTCGGTGAGCCCGGAAACACCGGTGAGCGACGCACTGGAGCTGCTCGATGAGCACGACCGCCGCTACGTGGTGGTGACCGATGCGCAGAACAAGGCGCTGGGCTATGTGCGCCGGCGCGACATGCACCGCCAGCAAGGGACGTGTGGCGATTTCCTGCGGCCGTTCAATGCCACCGCGTCGCACGATGAGCATTTGCGCATCCTGTTGTCGCGCATGTACGAGTTCAACCGCGCTTGGTTGCCAGTGCTGGATGCCGAGCAGGTGTTCCTGGGCGAGGTGACGCAGGAGTCGATTGCCGCGTACCTGAGCTCGGGGAGATCGCGGGGGGCGAAGAGCAGTATCGTTTCGCCGGCCGAGGCGGTGGTTTCGTAATCGTCGGGGGCGCTTTGCGCCCCTTCGCGGGTAAACCCGCTCCTACAAGAGCGAGCGAAGGGCCGCAAAGCGGCCCCGACAATCTCGGATCAAAACCCAACACTGGCCTGCACGTAGAAGGTCCGCGGCTCACCCACGTAAAGGCCGGCATTGTTGTCACTGGAGCGGGTGAAGTACTGCTTGTCGAACAGGTTCTTCACCCCCGCCGCCAGCTTCAGGTTGGACATGTCCGGCCCGAACTCATAACCGCCACGGGCATGCCAGGTCACGTAGCCTGGAATATCGCCATACTGCCCGTCAGCACTCGGCTCGGTGATGTAGTCGCCATTGAAACTGCCATCGGCATTGATCCCGGTTCCCGGCGCACGCTGCTTCGATTGGGCATAGGCGTCCAGGTTCCAGGTCCAGCGGTTAACTGCGTAACGCACCCCGGCAGTGGCCACCTGGCGTGAATAGAACGGCAGGTCTCGGCCCTTGAACCCTGGGATATCCCCTTCATAGGTCGCGCGGGTATAGGTGTAGCCACCGCTCACCGACAGCCCGTCCAGGCGCGGGTCCAGCCCGGCCAGGTCATAACGCACCGAAGCCTCGATGCCCTGGTGCTTGGTCGCACCAAGGTTGGTCCAGCCCACGTCGTTGCTGATGTACTGCAGCTCATCATCGAAGTCGATGTTGAACGCCGTCAGCTCACCGGCAAAGCCGCCATTGTCATAACGGGTACCGATTTCGTAGGTCTTGGCTTTTTCCGGCTCCAGGCCATTGGCCGTACTGTTGCCAGAACCGCCCTGGCCCAGCTGGAAGTACTGCAGGCTACCGAACGACGTCTCGTAGTTGGCGAACACCTTCCAGGCATCGGAAACGTGGTACATCACGCTCAGTGCCGGCAAAGGCTCGTCGCTGGTGATGCTGCGCTTCTTCTCGGCTACCGGGCGGTTGTTGGCGTCCAGCACCGGGCGGTCGCGCCAGTCGGTATTGATGTGCTCGAAGCGCACGCCAGGGGTGATGGTCCAGTTGCCCACGTCGATCTTGTCGTCGATGTAGTAGGCGCTGGCCTCGGTGCCGCCACTGCGGTCCTGGAACACGTGGCCGTCGGAAGTCGGGGTCACCGTCGGCACGTTGTCGATCAGCGCCAGGCGAGTCGATTGTTCGCGCATCGCTTCCTTCAGGTAACGGTAACCGACACTGACTTCCTGGGTGGTTGGGCCGGCAAAGAAGATGCGCGACACACGGGGTTCGATGGCAAAGGTGTGGTAGTTGCGCGGGTACGACGACAACGTCTTCATGTCCCGCGAGGCGATGGTGCTGCCGCGGAAGCTGTCGGTGTAGTAGGTCAGCACTTCGAACTGGGTGGCATCGTCGAGCTGCCGCTGCCATTTGAACGACACATCCTTGCGCCGGCCCGCGAAGTAGTCGTAATCGCGCAGCGACTGGTACGGGTTGCTGTCGTATTGGGCCTGGGTCAGGCCACCCGGCATGTCGGCACGGCCATCGTAATAATGGAAGTTCAGCCAGAACTCATCGACATCGGTTGGCGCCCAATGCGTCTTGAGGATTACGTCGTCGATGTCGTTGCCGTTGTTGCTTTCACGGTAACCGTTGCCATTCACCCCGGTGTACAACAGCGCCACACCCATGCCATTGTCGGCCGTGCCACCGACGAAGGCTGACTCGGTATGTTTCCAGCCACCGTGCTGGGAGGTCTCCAGGGTGGTGGACAGCTCTGCCGAGGCCTTTTCCGGAATCGCCCGGGTTACAAAGTTGATCACGCCGCCCACGTTCTGCGGGCCATAGCGCACCGAGCCGGCACCGCGCACGACGTCGATACTGTCGAGGTTGCCAGAAGAAATCGGTGCCATCGACAGCTGTGGCTGGCCATACGGCGCGAAGGCGGCCGGGATGCCATCGATCAGTACCGTGGAGCGCGGCGACAGGCGCGAAGTAAGGCCGCGTACGCCCACGTTCAGCGACAGGTCGCTGCCACCGGTCCCGTTGGAGTCCTGCACTTGCACGCCGGGGATGCCGCGCAGCACGTCGCGCACGTTCATTGCGCCCTTCTCCACCATTGCCTCGCGGCGTACCACGGTGCGTGCCCCAGGGTGGTTCTGTACCACGCTCTGCTGGGCATCACCCAGCCAGTCACCGACCACCTTGATGTCGGTGGGTGCCAGCTCCAGGCTGCCGCTGCCCAGGTCAAGGGTAGTCGGCAGAGGCTTCACCACAACGGTGTCCCCGGACATCTCGTAGGTGAGCCCGCTGCCTTGCAACAGCTGTTGCAGCGCCTGCACCGGCGCCAGGTTACCCGATACCGCCGGGGCCTGTTTGCCGGCGACCAGCTCGGGGCTGAAAAACAGCTGCAGGCTGGTTTGCTGGCCGAGCTGGTTCAGCGCCGAACCCAACGGCTGGGCCTGGATGTGGAGGGCATTAGCGGCCTCTGCGGCCTGGCTGCCAAGGGCCACAGTGCTGACCGCCAGGGCCAGCGCCAGGGCGCGAAAGCGTGGGAGAGGTTTGTTGTTGTTCACGTCGTCGAAACATCCTGGAATGCGGAATAAACGCCAACCGCGTGCAAATGGAAATGCTTGGCAGTTGCAGCTGGCGAGGAAGACGAACGAGTGAAAAAAAACCTGAATCTATTTGGCGATTATTTCGCTGGAGCCGTCTTCATAGGCTTTGATGGCCACCGGGAGGATGCTCGGCAAGGCCCGCAGCAGAGCGTCTGTATCGTTGGTACTGAAGGTACCGGACAGGCGCAGCCGGGCGACTTTCCCAGGGGCGACCCGCAGTGGCTGGCGACGGTAGCGCGAGGTTTCGGCCACTACTTCGGCGAGGGTTGCGTTGTCGAACACCAGCTTGCCCTGTCGCCATGCGGTCATGGCGCCGGTGTTGACCGCATAGGGTGCGGCGACCAGGCCCTGTACATCTATATGCGACCCCTGCCCGGCCGTCAGTTGCGCCAGCGAGTCGCCCTTGCCCTGCACCCGCACCGACCCCTGCTCCACCGCCACACGGGTGCTGGCTGGGTCCAGGCGGACGTCAAAGCGGGTACCTGTGACGATCACACTGCCCTGGGCAGTGTCGACCACAAACGGCCGGTTACTGTCATGGGCGACGCTGAACATCACTTCACCGGCGTTCAGGCGCACGTGCCGCCGGCCGGCGCTGAACTCGACCTGCACCTGCGTGTTGCCATTGAGCTCCAGATGCGAGCCATCCGGCAGTTCGACCTGACGGGGCTCATTGAAGGCCGTCTGCAGGCTGCCTTGATGGTTCAGTTGCAGGTGGTGCCAGCCGCCCCAGCCCAGGCCAAGCGCCACTACCGCGACACTGGCGGCCAACGCCTGGCGCATGAAACGCCGTCGTGGCAGCTGCTGTACCGGGTCTGGCTGGCACAGCGCCTCCAGGTGCTGACGTGGAATGAAGTCGGCGGCCTGCCACACGCGGCAGAGATGCTCATATTCTTCCCGGTGGTGCTCGTCGCTCGCCAACCAGGCATGCAACTGCTTGTGCAGCCCGGCATCCCGAGGCGCATCCTGCACGCGGGCGAACCATGCGGCCGCCTGCTCGCGGACGGCATCGGTACCGTGCTGTTTCATCGAAAAGGCCTCCTGACTCTTCATGCCGACACATCCAGGTGCTCACGCAGGTGCCGAAGCGTGCGGATCATATACTTTTCGACCATGTTCTTGCTCAACCCCATGCGCTCGGCAATCTCGGCCTGGGTCAGGCCTTCGAGCTTCTGCCAGATGAACACCTGCCGGCAGTTGAGTGGCAGCTTGGCAAGCGCACGCTCGACGCTGTCGGCCAGCTCCAGGGCATGCACGTAGGCTTCCGGGTCGCCACTGCCGGTTGCGCCTTCGTCGAAGGCTTCCCGCTCCAGTGCCTGGCGCCGGTCTTCGCGACGGAAGCCATCCACAGCGATGTTGCGCGCAGCCTGATGCAGGTAGGCGCGTGGCTGCTCAACCTGCTCGCGCGGGGTTTCCAGTACCCGGACAAAGGCATCGTGGGTGAGGTCCTCGGCCTGCTGACGACTGCGCAGCTTGCGCGTCCAGGTGCCGATCAGCTCATGGTAATGGTCGAGGAAGCCTTTGTGTCCGGACACGGTCGGGGTCATCAGGGAGGCAGATAAGGGTGCGAATAGTAATGTTTCGCATCAAAAGCAGCAAATCCGCCAGTCGGTAACAAAAAATTTATGGGCGGTTTCCTGTACGGAGGTACCAGGAAAATGTGGCCATAAATATGAACACCTCCGCCCTTTTCGCGGGCAAGCCCGCCCCCACATGGAACGCGTATCCCCTGTAGGAGCGGGCTTGCCCGCGAAGGGCCCAACACGCTCCATTCCACAATTTTTTACGCTTGAAAGATCGCAGGGAACATCAGCCGGTCACACGAGTCGGTTATTCAAATGGCTGGTCGTCGATCCACGTCGATCACGCCCGGATTGCCTGTTGATTCTGCATTCTTCACGCCCTAAAGTGCGCGCCGAACGTCCATGCTGGAAACGATCCATCCGGCTCAAGTACTGAGTAGGCGAACCAAAGTGGGGATACGGAGGACGTTCAGTTTGCAGCCACTTAATCTTTCAGTTTGCCCATGGAGTCCCTGAGCATGTCGATCCAGGTCGAAGACTATTTCGCGCGTGAAACCTTCCAGAAAATGAAGGCGTTCGCTGACAAGCAGGAAACCCCGTTCGTACTCATCGACACCCAGATGATCAGCCAGGCTTACGACGACCTGCGCGCCGGTTTCGAATTTGCCAAGGTCTACTACGCGGTCAAGGCCAACCCGGCCGTGGAAATCATCGACCTGCTCAAAGAGAAAGGTTCGAGCTTCGACATCGCCTCGATCTACGAGCTGGACAAAGTGATGGGCCGCGGTGTCAGCGCCGACCGTATCAGCTACGGGAACACCATCAAGAAGTCCAAGGACATCCGCTACTTCTACGAGAAGGGCGTGCGCCTGTACGCCACCGACTCGGAAGCCGACCTGCGCAACATCGCCAAGGCCGCACCGGGCTCGAAAGTGTACGTGCGTATTCTGACTGAAGGCTCCACCACTGCCGACTGGCCACTGTCCCGCAAGTTCGGCTGCCAGACCGACATGGCCATGGACCTGCTGATCCTCGCCCGCGACCTGGGCCTGGTGCCATACGGCATCTCCTTCCACGTGGGCTCGCAGCAACGCGACATCAGCGTATGGGACGCCGCCATCGCCAAGGTCAAGGTAATCTTCGAACGCCTGAAAGAAGAAGACGGCATCGAACTGAAGCTGATCAACATGGGTGGTGGCTTCCCGGCCAACTACATCACCCGTACCAACAGCCTGGAAACCTACGCCGAAGAAATCATCCGTTTCCTCAAGGAAGACTTCGGTGACGAACTGCCGGAAATCATCCTCGAGCCCGGCCGTTCGCTGATCGCCAACGCCGGCATCCTGGTCAGCGAAGTGGTGCTGGTCGCACGCAAGTCGCGTACCGCCGTCGAGCGCTGGATCTACACCGACGTGGGCAAGTTCTCCGGCCTGATCGAAACCATGGACGAAGCCATCAAGTTCCCGATCTGGACCGAGAAGAAAGGCGAAGCCGAGGAAGTGGTCATCGCCGGCCCGACCTGCGACAGCGCCGACATCATGTACGAGAACTACAAGTACGGGCTGCCGCTGAACCTGGCCATCGGTGACCGCCTGTACTGGCTGTCGACCGGCGCCTACACCACCAGCTACAGCGCAGTGGAATTCAACGGCTTCCCGCCGCTGAAGGCCTACTATCTGTAATGCACAACGGGGCCGAAAGGCCCCGTTTTCATGTGCGTGCTGTCGGTGCTGGCCTCTTGGTGGATAAACCGTACAACGGCCTGCGCCCAACCACCGATACGTGTGTAGGCGCGGGTTTACCCGCGAATACGGCGGCGGCGGCAACGGTGAACGGCCAGTGGAAATTGGCCAGCACAGTCAACCACCACGCCGTTCGATCTCCTCGGCATAGCGCCCGGCAAAGGCCATGAGCACCGGCCCCGCCTCTTGCAAGGTCACCAGCGCCGCACGCAGGAAGTTCATGTTGCCCTCGATCCGCGCCCGCTCCAGCCAAGGCGCGGCCTCCGCCACCTGGCCACGTTCGACCAGCACCAGCGCCAGGCTGAACATCCCACGAAAATCCCCCGCCTCGGCCGAACGCCGATACCAGCGCACCGCCCGCGCCGGGCTGGGCGCCGTGGCAATGCCCTGCTCCAGGTAACGCCCATACAGGTTCATCGATTTGGCATGCCCCAGCTGCGCAGCCTTCTCGTAGCACATCAGTGCCTGCGCCTGATTGGCCGGCACCCCACGCCCGGTCGCCAGAAGGTTGCCCAGGTTATACAGGCCCCAGTCCAAACCCGAATCGGCCGCACGGGCGTAGTGAACGGCCGCCTGCACCAAACTCACCTCGCCGCCCCAGCCATGCTCCAGGCAACGCCCGAGCATGTTGTGCGCCATGGCACTGCCACCCTGTGCAGCGATACCGAACCAACGCCGGGCAACCGTGGCATCCTGCTGGATGCCACGCCCATCCAGCAGGATCTGCCCCAGCAGCAACTGCGCCTCGACCGCGCCCTGCCCCGCTGCCGCCAGAATCGCCTGGGCGGCCTTGCCAGGGGTTTCCTCGAGCATGGCCTGCAAGCCGGCCACATCCACTACTTCCTCACGTCGCAGCAGGTAGGACACGGCTCAGACCTCAGCCCAGCGGCGCAGCAAGTTATGGTAGGTGCCCGTCAGCTGCAACAGCGAAGGATGGTCCGGCACATCGGCGGTCAGTTGCTGGATGGCGTTGTCCATCTCGAACAGCAGCGTCCGCTGGCTGTCATCGCGCACCAGGCTCTGGGTCCAGAAGAATGCGGCATAGCGTTGGCCACGGGTCACTGGGTTGACCTTGTGCAGGCTTGTGCCGGGGTACAGCACCATGTCACCGGCGGCCAGCTTGACCTGCTGCACGCCATAGGTGTCCTGGATCACCAGCTCACCGCCGTCGTAGCTTTCCGGGTCACTGAGGAACAGCGTGGAAGACAGGTCGGTACGCACCCGCTCCGGGCTGCCCTTGGGCTGGCGCAGGGCGTTGTCGATGTGGAAACCGAAGTTGCCGCCTTCGCGGTAGCAGTTGATCAGCGGCGGGAACACCTTGTGCGGCAAGGCTGCCGACATGAAGCGTGGGGTTTTCCACAGGCGGTCGATCAGCGCACTGCCGATTTCCTTGGCCAGCGCATGACCTTCAGGCAACTGCAGGTTGTGCTTGGCCTTGGCCGACTGATAACCCGCCGTAACCTTGCCATCGGCCCAGTCGGCCCGCTCCAGCGCCTCGCAGATACGGGCCAGTTCATCAGCGTCGAACAGGCCTGGGATGTGAAGCAGCATGGCAACGGCACCGTTAGGAAATGTAAAGGCGCAATGATATTGATTCCCTTTTGCGCTACACAAGCCCCATTCGCCACTTAAGACGTTTCAGCGGCATGAAACCGTAAAGACAAATTGTAAAGATTGTAAATTCTTCACGAATGGTAACGACTCTCAATTGTTAGTCAAAATTGCTTACATTAAGATCCACCGCCTCAATACCTTGGGGAAGGTTCTTTGCAATGCGCCAGTACGTACCATCTGCTGTGAGTTCGCCACGCCTGATCGTGTCTGCCATCGGTGTCGCCCTGAGTGCCTCGTCGGTCTATGCCGCCGATCCGGCCGCCAGCAGCGCCATCACCCTCGATGCCACCAGCGTCAACGGCAAGGCTGAACAAGCCAGCACCGATTACAAGGTGGACAAGGCCGCCTCGCAGAAGTACACCGCGCCGCTGGTAGACACCCCGCGCTCGATAACCGTGATCCCGCAGCAAGTGATCAAGGACACCAACGCCCTGACCCTGCAGGATGCCCTGCGCACCGTGCCAGGCATTACCTTCGGTGCCGGCGAAGGCGGCAACCCGCAAGGTGACCGCCCGTTCATCCGCGGCTTCGACGCCCAGGGCGATACTTACCTGGACGGCGTACGTGACACTGGCGCCCAAACCCGCGAAATCTTCGCCATCGAATCTGTTGAAGTGGCCAAGGGGCCGAACTCGGCCATCGGTGGCCGCGGCGCGGCCGGCGGTACCATCAACCTGGTAAGCAAGCGCGCGCATCTGGGCAACTCGCTGGACGGCGCCTGGACCTGGGGCAGCGACCAGACCCAGCGCTACACCTTCGATGGCAACTACCAGTTCAGCGATACCGTTGCCGGTCGCCTGAACCTGATGACCCACGAAAGCAACGTCGCCGGCCGCGACAAGGTCAACTACGACCGTTGGGGTATCGCCCCGTCGCTGGCCTTTGGCCTGGGCACGCCGACCCGCGTCAACCTTGACTACTACCACCTGGAAAGCGACGACCTGCCGGATTCGGGTATCCCTTACACCATCCCGACCAACGGCAGCGCCGGGCGCACCTCGGCACACCCGAGCAAGCCGAATGATGGCGGCGACAGTGACAACTTCTATGGCCTGACCGGCCGCGACTTCCGCAAGACCCGAGTGGATATCGCAACCTTCGCCGTCGAGCACGACCTGACCGACTCGCTGACCATCAAGAACACCCTGCGTCACGGCAACAGCATGCAGGACTACATCCTGACCCAGCCCGACGACAGCAAGGGCAACGTCAACAACGGCAGTGTCTGGCGCCGCGCCAACACCCGTGTCGGCAACACCGCCACTACCACCAACCAGACCGATCTGTTCAGCGAGTTCTACGTTGGCGGCATGAAAAACAGCTTCTCGACCGGTATCGAACTGAGCCGTGAAGAGAGCGAGCGCTCAAGCTACACCGTCGACACCGACACCGTGCCAGGCGGGTCTGCCAACAGCAACTGCACCCCAGGCATGATCGGCGCCACCAGTGGCTATAACTGCACTTCGCTGAGCAACCCGAACCCGGATGATCCGTGGAACGGCGCCATCTCGCGCAACTATGCCGGCACCACCACCAACAGCAAGACCCGTGCAATCTACGTGTTCGACACCCTGGAGCTTACCCCGGAGTGGCTGGTCAACATGGGCCTGCGCTACGACCACTTTGACACCGACTACAAGACCTACAACGCCGCTGGCACCACCACCGCCAAAGGCAAAGATGTCAGCGAGTTCGTCACCGGCCAGCTGGGTCTGGTGTGGAAGCCGGCCGAAAACGGCAGCATCTATGTGTCCTATGCCACCTCCGCCACGCCGCCTGGCGCCATGCTTGGCGAAGGTACCGAAGGCAACCCGCTGGGCGGCACGCCAGACCGTAACGGCAACCTGCTGGGCAGCGACATGGAGCCCGAAGAAACCACCAACTACGAGATCGGTACCAAGTGGGACCTGCTTGACCAGCGTCTGTCGCTGGCTGCCGCGCTGTTCCGCACCGAGAAGGAAAACGCCCGGGTCCAGGTCAACACCAATACCTACGAGAACATTGGCGAGACCCGGGTTCAAGGTATCGAACTGTCGGCCAGCGGCAAGCTGACCGACAAGTGGCAGGTATTCGCCGGCTACACCTACATGCAGGCTCGCCAGATCGACGGCGGCCCGGTGGGCAAGGCCAACGACGGCAACCAGCTGCCGAACACGCCAAACAACAGCGCCAGCCTGTGGACCACCTACTCGATCACGCCAAAGCTGACCGTTGGCGGTGGTGCGTTCTACGTGGATGACGTGTACGGCAGCGTGGCCAACACCACCATGGTCGACAGCTACGTACGCTACGACGCCATGGCCGCCTACAAGCTGACCAAGAACGTCGACCTGCAACTGAACGTGCAGAACCTGACCAACGAGGTGTACTACGACAAGGCCTTCTCCACCCACTTCGCCAACCAGGCGGCCGGGCGGACGGCACTGCTGACCACCAGCGTTCACTTCTGATGTCGGGATTGGGTTGATCCGCTAGAAGGGCTGCTCCTATGGCGGCCTCTTCGCGGGCTTGCCCGCCCCCACAAGTCCACCACAACCTTCAAACCCTGTGGTGTACCTGTGGGAGCGGGCAAGCCCGCGAAGAGGCCGGTACAAGCTTCCACCAAAAGAAGCCCACCCCCGCCCCGTTCATTGAGCGGGGCTTTTGCGTATCAAGGCATAATGCACGCCGCGCAGTCTGCGGCAGCAACACAAGGTGATCAATGTGGTGAAGAAGACGCTGTTCCAATTGCACTGGTTCTTTGGCATCACCGCTGGCCTGGTGCTGGCCTTGATGGGCATTACCGGGGCGCTGTACTCGTTCCAGGAAGAACTGCTGCGCGCATTCAATGCCGATGTACTCAAGGTAGAAGTACGCGCCGAAGGCGTGCTACCGCCGGCCGAGCTGGTTAAGCGGGTCGAAGCCCAGCAACACGACAAAGTCTCGATGCTGTGGGTCGACGTGCGCGAAGGCAACGCTGCACGGATCTTCTTCATGCCCGCACCGGGCGAACGCCGTGGCGAGCTGCGCTATGCCGACCCGTACACCGGCGAACTCAAGGGCGAAGCGGCCGGGCAAGGCTTCTTCAACCTCATGCTCAAGCTGCACCGTTTCCTCGCCATGGGCGATACTGGCCGGCAAATCACCGGGGCCTGCACCCTGATGCTGGTGTTCTTCTGCCTGTCCGGCCTTTACCTGCGCTGGCCGCGTAAAGCGCTGGACTGGCGCACCTGGCTGACCTTCGACTGGGCCAAGAAAGGCCGCGCCTTCAACTGGGACCTGCACGCCGTTGCCGGCACCTGGTGCCTGCTGTTCTATCTTCTGTTCGCCCTGACCGGGCTGTTCTGGTCCTATGAATGGTACCGTGAAGGCCTGAACAAGCTGCTGGCCGACGCGCCGGCCGCGGGCCAGCAGCAAAAACGTGGTGAAGGCCGTGGCCGGCACGGGCCGCAAAAAGTCGACAAGAATGCGCCACCGCTGGTGGTGGACTACGACGCCATCTGGGCCAACCTCCAGGAGGCCGCAGGCCCAGGCCTGTCCACCTACAACCTGCGCCTGCCGCCTGCTGGCGGTCAGCCGGCCAACCTGTTCTACCTGCTCGACAACGCGGCGCACCCACGTGCCTTCAATACCCTGGTCCTTGACCCGGCCACCGGCCAAGTTAAGAAGCACGATCGCTACACCGACAAGTCATTCAAGGCGCAGTTGCTGCAGAGTGTTTACGCCTTGCACGTCGGCGAATACTTCGGCTTGCCGGGGCGCATCATCGTCACCATCGCCAGCCTGACCATGCCGTTGTTCTTCGTCACCGGCTGGCTGCTGTACCTCGACCGCCGCCGCAAGAAACGTCAGGTGCGCGCAGCCCGTGGCAACGTCGCCAACAGCGGTAATGGCGACGGCTGGCTGATCGGCTTCGCCAGCCAGAGTGGCTTTGCCGAACAGTTGGCCTGGCAGAGTGCCGAGCAGCTGCAGGCAGCTGGCCAGCCCGTTCAGGTGCGCGCCCTTGCCGAGCTGGGTGAAAACGACCTGCGCCAGGCCCATCGCGCGCTCTTCGTGGTGAGTACATTCGGCGACGGCGAAGCGCCCGACAGCGCTCGCGCCTTCGAGCGCAAGGTGCTCGGCCAGCCTTGGGCACTGAACAACCTCAACTATGCCCTGCTCGCCCTCGGTGATCGTCAGTACCCGCACTTCTGCGGTTTCGCTCGTCGTCTCCAGGCGTGGCTGGGGGAGCGCGGTGCCAGCAGTGCATTCAGCCCGGTGGAAGTGGACAACGCCGACCAGGCCGCCCTGCAGCAATGGCAGCAGGAACTGGCGCAACTGACGGGCGTCCAGCCGGTGGCCGCCTGGCAGCCGCCAACCTTTGCCAACTGGTCGCTGGTGCGCCGCAAACTGCTCAACCCCGGCAGCCAAGGCCAACCGGTGTACCTGCTTGGCCTGCAGGCTGCAGAACCTGCGAGCTGGGAAGCCGGCGATCTGGTAGAGATACTGCCGCTGAATGGGCAGCCACGGATCGACGCGTTCCTCAAGGGCATGGCACTGGACGCCGGCAGCCAGGTGCAGGTCAATGGCTTGACCGAAACCCTTGCCCAGGCACTCGCTGGCCGCCAACTGCCGACGCGACGCGACCACCTGATCGGCTTGCAGCCACAAGCGCTGGTCGATGCACTGGTGCCAATCGGTTGCCGCGAGTACTCCATTGCCTCGATCGCCAGCGATGGTGTGCTGG
Organism: Pseudomonas sp. GLN_2; assembly: GCF_043106005.1. Taxonomy (NCBI): domain Bacteria; kingdom Pseudomonadati; phylum Pseudomonadota; class Gammaproteobacteria; order Pseudomonadales; family Pseudomonadaceae; genus Pseudomonas; species Pseudomonas sp. GLN_2. The sequence goes on from NZ_JBICMC010000043.1 coordinate 26,720, forward strand.
AGCTGATCGTGCGCCAGGAACGCCACCCCGACGGCAGCCTGGGCTTGGGCTCTGGCTGGCTGACCGAATACCTGCCAATGAATGGCACCCTGAGCCTGCGCCTGCGGCGTAACAGTGGCTTCCATCTGCCTGAGGCTGCTGCGCCGTTGATCCTGATCGGCAACGGCACTGGCCTGGCGGGCCTTCGCAGCCTGTTGCGCGCGCGGGTCAATGCCGGTGAGCAGCGCAACTGGCTGTTGTTCGGCGAGCGTAATCGGGCGCATGACTTGCTGTGTGGCGATGAGCTGCACGCTTGGCTGGACAACGGCGACCTGGCACGGCTGGACCTGGCGTTCTCGCGCGATCAGGCCGAGAAGGTGTATGTGCAGGACGTGATGCTGGAGCAGGCCGAGGACTTCAAGCGCTGGGTGGCCGACGGGGCTTGCGTGTACGTCTGCGGCAGCCTGCAAGGCATGGCGGCGGGGGTGGATGCGGCGCTCAAAGGCATGCTGGGTGAAGCTGCTGTACAGCAGTTGATCGAGGATGGGCGGTATCGGCGGGATGTGTATTGATCGGTGTGTAG
>NZ_JBICMC010000044.1:0-66207 GCF_043106005.1 Pseudomonas sp. GLN_2
CGATAGGGCTGCGCAGCAGCCCCAAAATCATCAATAGCCAGGGCTATCGAAGTCGAGCTGCACCTCGAAATCCAGCGCCCGCTCCACCCCGGTTTCCAGCCGCCCGTCGGCATGCAGGCGCAACCAGCGGTACCCCGGAGGCTCTTCGCTCACCTGGAAGTCTTCGCTGCGCGCCGCGAACTGAATGCAGGTCGACGGCGTGGCCAACAGGCGCCGCCCCCCTCGGACCTCATCCCATTCCTGATGCACATGCCCCCATAGCAAAGCCCGCACCTGTGGATATCCTTCAACGATATCGAACAGCGCCTGGGCATTGCGCAAGCCGATCGGCGCGATCCAGGCGCAGCCGATGTCCACTGGCTGATGGTGGAAGCACACCAGGCAATGCCGCTCGCCAGCCTCTTTCAAGGCGGCTTCCAGCACGGCCAGCTGGTCGTCTTGCAGAAACCCGTGGGTAGCACCGTGCACGGCGGTGTTGAGCATGACTACCCGCCATGCGCCAATATCGGTCACCGTCTGCACCAGTTCCGGCGCCACCTGCGCCATCACCTGAGCCTCGTCATGGTTACCCGGCAGCCAGCGCGTGGGTACGCCAAACGGTGCGGTCAGCTCCCGAAACGCTTCATAGGATGCCACGCTGGCATCCTGGGACAGGTCGCCCGTGCACAGCAGCAAGTCGACAAGCGGCTGCTCGCGCCGCACCTGGGCGACCACGTGGCGCAGGCTGTCTCGGGTCTTGAGGCCCAGCATGCTGCCAGCCGGGTCGGCGAACAGGTGGGCATCGGTCAGTTGCACCACATGCACGGGGCGGGATTGGTCTGGCGGCGACAACGGCCATCTCCTCGAATGGATTCAGCGGGAATTATGGCTGTGCGACGGTGACGAGCAAACACCCGCAACCGACTCACGTCACAATTCAGCGAACACTTGCCAGTTCGTGGCCGCAGGCCAGGCAGTGGCTGAGCCATTCCCCCAGGAAAAGGTTGAGCTGAGCCTTTTCGTCCGGCTGGTGCATGGCGTCGTTCGGATACGGGTAGATGCTGCGCAGGCGCCGGGTGTGTTCGGCGCTGACCACTTCGGCCATGCGCGCATCGTGATACACCTGCACTTCCAGGTGGGGCACTGGCAGCCACGGCAGGCTGTGTTCCTGGCGCACATGCAGGGTGGTGGTATACGGGCAGGCCAGCACCACGTCGAGCACCAGCACGCCAAGCATCTGGTCACCCTGGGTCATGCCGATGCGGCGCGAGCTCTGGGTGGTGCGCATGTCGGGCAACAAGCGCATCAGCCGGGCATAGTTGGCCTCGCAGGCTGCCTGCAGCCCGACCAGGTCAACTCGATAGCGCTCGCGCAGCAGGTTCACTTCCACATACCTCTTACTTCGTCACGGTTCAGCGCCAGCCATTGCAGGCCAATGATGGTGGCCGCATTGCAGATGCGCCCGTCGCGCACCGCCTGCAGGGCATCCTCGAACGCCCACACGCGTACGCGAATGTCTTCGCCCTCTTCCTCCAGGCCATGCAGCCCTCCCGCGCCCTCGCTGCTGCAACGGCCGAGGAACAGGTGAACGTATTCGTCACTGCCGCCGGGCGACGGGAAGTAGCGGGTCATCGGCCACAGGGCGCTGAAGGTCAGGCCGGCTTCTTCTTCAGCCTCGCGATGGGCGACTTCCTCGGGCTGCTCGTCTTTGTCGATCAGCCCGGCAACCATCTCGATCAGCCAGGGGTTGGCGACCTTGTCCAGTGCGCCCACGCGGAACTGTTCAATCAGCACCACTTCATCGCGCGCAGGGTCGTACGGCAGCACGCATACCGCATCGTGGCGCACAAACAGTTCGCGACTGATCTCGCGCCCCATGCCCCCGGCAAATAGCTCGTGGCGCAGGCGTAACTTGTCGAGCTTGTAAAAGCCCTGGAAGCAATTGGCCCGCTCGATGATTTCGAAGCCCTTGGGCACAGCGTTCAACGCGTCTGACATGGAAATCCTCATTACCTCAAATACTGCTTCGCGCCATCCTACTCCGCACGCCTGTTGGTTTCACCCCTTTCCAGCAACCGCTGGCGCACTCGGGACAGCAGCCCTTCACTCTGTTAGCTTAGTGGCGAACTGAAGGCCGCGCAGACGGTCAAAGGCCGACTTTTCCCTGTTCTGCAAGGATCATCATGACACTTGTCAAACTGACTTCCGTGGCCGTGCTGGCACTCGCTCTGGGCGCCTGCCAGAGCCTGTTCACGCCCAACTACCGGGCCCCGCTCGAGGTCAAGCGCGACGCCTGGGAGCATGTCAAACCCGGTTGCAGCGAGAGCGACTGCCCGCTGGTGAACATCGACATGATCCACTTCCCGGCCCTGCCCAAGCTCGACGGCATCGTCGAAAAACGCCTGCTGCAACTGACCGAAGACAATCAGCATGGCACCGCACCAGCCACCCTGCAGGCCTACGAACAGCAATATCTGGCCAGTGCCGACAAACGTAACAGCAGCTACTTGCAAGCCAAGGTACGCGAGCAGCATGACGGGCTGGTGATCATCGAGTTGTCCAGCTACCTGGACAGCGGTGGCGCCCACGGCATGCCCGGGCGCGGCTTCATCAACTATTCACGCAAACTGGACAAGGTGCTGACCCTGCAGGACATGCTGGTGCCCGGCCAGGAAGACACCTTCTGGAAAACCGTCGAAGAATCGCACCGTGCCTGGCTGATGAGCGTGGGAATGGACAAGGATGCCGAGTTCGTCAAGACCTGGCCGTTCAAGAAATCGCCGCACGTCGCCCTGACGTACGGCGCGGTAGTGGTCAAGTACGAGGTCTATGCCATCGCGCCCTATTCCATGGGCCACGTGGAGCTGAAGATCCCCTACCCGCGCCTGAATGGCGTACTCAAGCCTGAACTGTTTCCCGGCCGCGGCTGAGGCTTAGCAGCCCATGCAGCACACCTGCCAGCAGCAATGCGGGCAGGGTAGCGCCCAGTTCCGGCGCCTTGGCGGCAATCAGGTGATAGGCCACCGCCCCGGCAAACCAGGCCACCAACGCCTGCCAGTGCAAGCCATTGACCTGCGCTGGCAGACGGCGTCGACGGACCACGTAGTGGTCCATCAGCACCACGCCGAACAGCGGCGCGAACACCGAGCCGATCAGCAACAGGAAGTTTTCGTACTGTGCCAGTGGCGCCAACAGGGCGATCAGGGTGCACAACACGCCGATGGCCAACGCCAGGTGCTCGACCTTCAGCGGTAGCAGCACACCGGTGGAAACCGCCGCCGAGTGGATGTCGGCGAAGGCCTTTTCCGACTCGTCCAGCAGAATTAGCAGCAGCGGAATCCCCATGCCGGCGCCTGCCAGGGCCAGCAGCAGGGCATTGACTTCGCCACTGGCGGCGAACGCCAGCGTGTACGCCACGCCCAGGCTCATCAGCCAGGTGTTGCCGATGAAGTAGCCAACGACCGTGCCGCCGAACACATGCTTGCCATTGCGGGCAAAGCGCGAGTAGTCCGCGATCAGCGGCAGCCAGGACAGCGGCATGGCGATGACGATATCGAAGCCAACCGCCAGCGACATCGAACCATCCCCGGCACGGTTCCACAGTTCGGCCAGGTCGGCCTTGGCGAACAGGTTCCAGGTCAGCCACAGGCAAGCGCCCAGCAACAACCAGATCCCCCAGGCGCGCAGCACCTTGCGCACGAAGGCCAGTGGCCCGCTGACGGCCAGCAGGGTGGCCAGGGCACCGAAGCACAGCGTCCAGAGCATGGGGCTGTTCCAGGCACTGTCCTCACCGAACGCTCGCGCCCCCAGCAAGCTGGCAGCATCGCGCATGACGATAATCTCGAAAGCGCCCCAACCCACCAGTTGCAGCAGGTTGAGCAGCGCCGGCAAGCGCGCGCCATGGCTGCCCAGGCTGAGTTTCAGGGTGCCCATGGCGGACAGACCGGTGTCGCTGCCGATAACCCCCGCCGCACCCAGCAACAGCACACCGACACCGGTGCCCAGGGCGATGGCCAGCACGGCGCCAGCAAGGCCTAGGCCTGGCGCCAGCATGGCGCCGACCTGCAGCACCATCAGGCCGATGCCGAGGGAAAACCACAGTGAGAACAGGTCGCGAGCACCGAAGATGCGCTGCTGGATGGGGATTGGATGGTCGGGAGAGAACTGGCTGGGTGATGTCATGGTTGGCGCTCGCCGGCAATATTGTTGGTGTTCCTGGCGAGGACTTCGTCCTCGTATCGTGACGCAAGGCCGCTCCCACAAAAACCACGCAGGCTTCGAGGCTTGCGCGGTCCTTGTGGGAGCGGCCTTGCGTCGCGAAAGGGCCGCAAAGCGGCCCCAGCGTGCTTAGACTTTGTGGTACAGCTGGCTGCCTTCCTGGCGGAACCGCTCGGCCTGCTCACGCATGCCTTGCTCGACCGTCACATCCACGGCCTCGATCTTGGCTGCGTACTCACGCACTTCCTGGGTGATCTTCATCGAGCAGAACTTCGGCCCGCACATCGAGCAGAAGTGCGCGACCTTGGCCGATTCCTTCGGCAGGGTCTCGTCGTGGAAAGCGCGGGCAGTGTCCGGGTCGAGGCCCAGGTTGAACTGGTCTTCCCAACGGAACTCGAAACGCGCCTTGGACAAGGCGTTGTCGCGAATCTGTGCACCCGGGTGGCCCTTGGCAAGGTCGGCGGCATGCGCGGCGATCTTGTAGGTGATGATGCCGGTCTTGACGTCGTCCTTGTTCGGCAGGCCCAAGTGCTCCTTCGGCGTGACGTAGCAGAGCATGGCGCAACCGAACCAGCCGATCATTGCCGCCCCAATGCCCGAGGTGATGTGGTCGTAACCCGGCGCGATGTCGGTGGTCAGTGGGCCGAGGGTGTAGAACGGCGCCTCGTCGCAGCACTCCAGCTGCTTGTCCATGTTCTCTTTGATCAATTGCATCGGCACGTGGCCGGGGCCTTCGATCATGCATTGCACGTCGTGCTTCCAGGCAATCTTGGTCAGCTCGCCGAGGGTTTCCAGCTCACCGAATTGCGCGGCGTCGTTGGCGTCGGCAATCGAGCCAGGGCGCAGGCCGTCGCCCAGCGAGAAGCTGACGTCATAGGCCTTCATGATTTCGCAGATTTCGTCGAAGTGGGTGTACAGGAAGTTTTCCTTGTGGTGCGCCAGGCACCACTTGGCCATGATCGAGCCACCGCGGCTGACGATGCCGGTGACCCGCTTGGCGGTCAGGGGCACATAGCGCAGCAACACACCGGCGTGAATGGTGAAGTAGTCCACGCCCTGTTCGGCCTGCTCGATCAGGGTGTCGCGGAACAGTTCCCAGGTCAGGTCCTCTGCCACGCCGTTGACCTTTTCCAGGGCCTGGTAGATCGGCACGGTACCGATCGGCACCGGCGAGTTGCGAATGATCCACTCGCGGGTTTCGTGGATGTGCTTGCCAGTGGACAGGTCCATGACCGTGTCCGAGCCCCAGCGGATGCCCCAGGTCAGCTTGGCCACCTCTTCCTCGATCGAGGAACCCAGGGCGCTGTTGCCGATGTTGCCGTTGATCTTCACCAGGAAGTTGCGGCCGATGATCATCGGCTCTACTTCCGGGTGGTTGATGTTGGCCGGAATGATCGCGCGGCCACGGGCGATTTCCTGGCGGACGAATTCAGGGGTGATTTCTTTCGGGATGTTGGCACCGAAGCTGTGGCCGGCATGTTGCTCATTCAGCAGGCCGGCGGCGCGGGCCTCCTGTAGCTTCATGTTTTCGCGGATGGCCACGTATTCCATTTCGGCGGTGATGATGCCCTGACGGGCATAGTGCATCTGCGAGACGTTGGCGCCGGCCTTGGCCCGGCGCGGGTTGCGCACATGGGCGAAACGCAGCTTGGCCAGCTCTGCATCGTTCAGGCGCTGCTGACCGAAGTCGGAGCTCAGGCCTTCCAGGCGCTCGGTGTCACCGCGGGCTTCGATCCACGCCGAACGCACATCGGCCAGGCCTTTGCGCACGTCGATGATCACGTCGGGGTCGGTGTACGGGCCAGACGTGTCATACACCAGCACCGGGGCGTTGGACTCGCCGCCGAAATCGGTCGGGGTGTCATCCAGGCTGATTTCACGCATGGGGACGCGGATGTCCGGGCGCGAGCCTTCGACATACACCTTGCGCGAACGCGGGAAGGGTTGCACGGACTGCTGATCGACTTGTGCCGATTCGCTGAGGTTGATCGCTTTTTCTTGTTTGGTCATCACAGGCTCTCCTGACGGCTTCCTAGCAGTGGAATGTCGGGGTGAACCTGAAACGCGCGGACGCACCCTCTTTGGGTGCAGTGCCGGACATGGGGGTGCCTGAAGCTGTATGCAGCTGTGACAATCCCGGACCTGGCACAAGAGGCTCCCCGGGAAGGCGAGCAATCTTGTTCCCTACGCAGGCGCTAACCTGATCAGGTTCAACGGGATCCGCACCTCTGCGATCTCAGCCTTTGCTTCAAGGCACCCCGACAAGAACATGCGCAGTCTAGACTGGAGTGGTCAGCAAAGCCAAGCAGGTAAATGCGCGGATGATGAAAGGCACACCGAGCGATTGTTGCCGGGTGCGCATGGCACTACACTGGCCCATCGCTCGATACTCAACAGTTCAGTAATTAAATTTCGTACAAGGATTGCCTCTATGCTGCGCAAACTCTCACTGGCGATAGCCGTGTCTTGTGCGTCCAACGGAGTGGTCTGGGCAGCGGATGTGCCCTCGACAGTCAAGACCGATCTGGTCAGCGTCTACCAGGAAGCAGTGGACAACAACGCCGACCTGGCTGCAGCACGCGCCGATTACGGGGCGCGCCGCGAAGTGGTGCCGCAGGCCCGCGCCGGGTTGCTGCCAAACCTGTCGGCCGGTGCCGAGATGATGAACACCCGCACCAAGCTGGACGAGCCATCCATCACTTCCAATCGCAGCGGCAACGCCTGGAGCGCAACTTTGGCCCAGCCCATCTTCCGCGCTGATCGCTGGTTCCAGTTGCAAGCCGCCGAAGCAGTCAACGAACAGGCAGCACTGGAGCTGTCGGCGACCGAGCAAAACCTGATTCTGCAAACCGCGCAAAACTACTTCGCCGTCCTCCGCGCCCAGGACAACCTGGCCGCCACCAAGGCAGAAGAAGCCGCCTTCAAGCGCCAGCTGGATCAGTCCAACGAGCGTTTCGACGTGGGCCTTTCGGACAAGACCGACGTGCTGCAATCCCAAGCCAGTTATGACACTGCACGGGCCAACCGGATCATCGCCGAACGCCAGGTGCAGGATGCCTTCGAGGCCCTGGTAACCCTGACCAACCGTGAGTACACCGCTATCCAGGGCGTGGTGCATAGCCTGCCGGTACAAGTGCCAACGCCCAACGATGCCAAAGCCTGGGTCGAAACCGCCGGGCGCCAGAACCTCAACCTGCTGGCCACCAACTACGCGGTTTCTGCCGCAGAAGAGACCCTGCGTCAGCGCAAGGCCGGGCATGCACCGACACTGGACGCCGTGGCCAAGTACCAGAAGGGTGACAACGACAGCCTTGGCTTCACCAACCCGGCGCCGCAGCAAAACGTGCGCTACGGCGGCGACGTCGAGCAGACCAGCGTTGGCCTGCAACTGAATATCCCGATCTACAGCGGCGGCCTGACCAGCTCGCAGGTACGCGAGGCTTACCAGCGCCTGAGCCAGAGCGAGCAACAGCGTGAAAGCCTGCGCCGCCAGGTCGTGGAGAACACCCGCAACCTGCACCGCGCAGTGAACACCGATGTGGAACAGGTACAGGCGCGCAAGCAGTCGATCATTTCCAACCAGAGCGCGCTGGAAGCCACCGAAATCGGCTACCAGGTCGGTACCCGCAACATCGTCGACGTGCTTGATGCCCAGCGCCAGCTGTACACCTCGGTGCGCGACTACAACAATAGCCGTTACGACTACATCCTCGACAACCTGAGCCTGAAGCAGGCAGCCGGCACCCTGAGCCCGCAAGACCTGCAGGACCTGAAGCGCTACCTGAAACCTGACTACAACCCGGACAAGGACTTCCTGCCGCCGGACCTGGCGGCGGCAGCGGCCAAGAACTTCGAGCGCAGGCCTTGAGGTAGGGGCTGGACCATTCGCGGGCAAGCCCACTCCCACACGTACCGTGCCAGGCCTGAAGGCATGATGCACCTGTGAGAGCTGGCTTGCTGGCGATAGGCCTCCACTATCACTCCAGCCCTGAACGACAACGCCTAGGCGGCTACGGCAATCGTCGAGTCGATGCGTTGAGCCGACATATCACCGATAAGCACAGGCCCCGCAGGTTCAGGGGCGAACGCAGCCATTGCATCAACAAGATTCCCCAGGCTCGGTAGCGAGTGCTCGACAGCAACCAGCGATGACCCTGCTGAAAGGGCGGAAATCTCTGGCACGGCAACCGCTTCAGATGTGACCATTGCCGGCTGCGCGAAGATAAAGTCCTCCGCGGTCACCTGCGCAACTTCGAGCGCATCCAGGTACAGCATCTTCACTATACCTTCCTGCCCCGGCACTGCCTGGGTATCAACGGCTACACCGTGAATCTGCGCAAAGTCATTGAGTTTGAAGCGCTGGACTTTGCTGACGTGCAGATCCTCGAAGCGACTGATGCCTACCTGGGTCAGGTCAATCTTGTCGATACCGTGTCGGAACCCCCGAAGGGTGTTCTTGTAGTCGCTCACACCTTCTTGTTTTGTCACCAGAAACACGCTGGGCGCAACCGTCGGCGGGGAATATACCGTGCCTGCCAACGAAGCCACCAACTGCCCGGATGCGTCACTGGCAAGCGACACGCCACCTGCACCACCGGTAAGCAGAACATTCGCGCTGACAGGCGGGGTCGTCTGCCCTTCAGGGCTGCCCTCGAAATAACCTGGCGCAGCGGTGAAAGCGTCAAGGAAACGGAAGTTCGCTGACCGCAGTTCAGCAATCGTAGTGTCCGTAAGCGTCAGCTTCTGCCCACTACCAAGGTCGAGCACAGTCGAATTGCCGTCCTGTTGCATCTGCAAGTCAGCAAACCCTGAACCACCAAAGCCGACCAGGTCGATCACCTCACGCGAAGTCTCGAACTGCTTGAGTACATCGTTACCGCCTGCACGCCTGTGGATGACAAAGCGGTCGGTACCCTCACCCCCCTTGAGGAGATTGTACCCACGGCCACCATCCAGTAATGCCCCGACGGGCCCGGCGATCAAGGTATCGTCGCCATCACCACTGATAAGGTTTTGCACCGAACCAGGGGCTATGGTGAGCGCCGCACCGGCAATACTGGCGCTGCCGCTGGCCAGATCCACCGAGATACTGCGACTTACTGCAGCCGCATTCAACGTATTGCGCCCGCCAGCGGTGCCGCTGATGGCATCGTCAAGCTTCGCGCGCCCTGGGTTTTCTGCCACCAGGTTCGCGTAGTCGTCGGTAAAGTAATAGACATCATCGGTGGTGCCGGGGCTGCCGACGAGGCGCAGCGTCCAGCGATCAAGCGTTAACGGTAAGCCAGCAACAGCATTACGCACCTCAAGCTTCCACTCCCCAGCCGAGCGCTCTGCGCGATGATGGGTCGACATGAACCCATATTTGAACGCCCCTGAACGCGAATCGCCCAGATCGTCATCACCAGAGCCCGGCGCCTTGCCTGTGCGATCGAGCAGTACGCTGCGCGTGCCGCCAGGCGACACCAGCGTGAGCGTCATGTCGCCAAGGCGGCCGACCATCGAGTGGACATCGACCTCCACATGCTCCACCAGCAAATCAGCCGGCAGGGTCAAAGACAAAGTCGCAACCTGCCCCGCCGCAACCTGTTGAGCCACTGGTTCACTGCTGGCTGTCAGCAGCCGTTCATTGGCCTTGGTCGCCCGGCTCCCCCAGGACTCGGCAAGGCGCACCGCGGCGCGGGCGTCGATCATGCCAAAGCCGTAGTCGTGGCTGGCGTGCATGCCACCGCCATTCCAATTGCGCCCTGCGTTGTAAGCCCATTGGGTTGATGCGTCATCCACTTTGCGCGCAGACAGTGCGAGGATCTGCTGAACATCCCGGTAACCCAACCCCGGGTTGGCCTGCAACATCAACGCCACCACGCCTGAGACGATCGGCGCGGCGAAGCTGGTGCCCTGAGTCGTGCTGTAGGCGCTGCCGACCGACGCACCGCGCTCCGCTTCAAGGCTGACGCCACTGGATAAAACATGGCTCCCCGGTGCAGCGACCAGCAAGCTGGAGCCTGGATTGGAAAAGGGTGCCGTGGCAGCTTGCAGTACCGAGAGGTCTGCCTTTGCGTTGATGGCCGCCACTTCAATGGCGTGGCGGTTGTTGTTGGTCAGCGAGCCCTGTGCATTACCGCTTTTATGGCGCTGGTTGCCACCAGAGGCGACGACGATGGTGCCTAGCCCACCACGGCCGTTGGTGGCGGCAAGCGTAGTGCTGAACGCCAGCGCCAGAGCAGTATCGACTTTTCCTTCTGGAACATTTGTAAGTCCGAAGTCCGTTTTGAAACCCCAACTGTTGTTGGCTATGTCGTAGTTGACCATTTGCCCCAGATTGGTCAGGTCATCGCCTTTGTTGGCCAGGTAGTGCCCGCCGATCTTCGCCTCATATGCGATGCCGATCCCTCCTTGATCATTGCGCGCGCCAACCATGACCCCAGCCACTTGAGTGGCATGATTGGACGCCAGAGCGGGCAGCGTGCCATTGGTGCGTTGGGTTTGCAGCCAGATGGGATCGATATTCGGCTTGAGATCGGGGTGCCCGATGTCGAAGATTTCCGGCGCCACGGCAAACTCCCCACCCGGCTCGAACTGCCCTATCCTCACCCCCTTGCCCGTGAAGTCACGCCATACCGGCGCGACATTGATCTCGTCCAGATACCACTGCCGCCCCGACAGCGGGTCAGCGGGGGATTGTTCATGGCGCAACGTTACCGTTGCCCGCAAGGGTGCTGATGCAGCACTGCCCACCTCGGTCACACTCATGGACGCGTTGCCGGCAGCATCGACCAAGTCGTAGCGGAAACTGACATCACCGTCATGGCCTGGCAACGGCGTGACCTCCACATCACCCTGCTCATTCAACCGCACTGTTGCACCCTTGCCAGCGCTGACTGAGGCGATGCGCAATGGCCCGCTGCTGCCAAGTGGCTGGTCATTGCCCAGCAGCGCCGTTGCAGGGACTATCAGCGCCGTGTCAGTGGTGGCGAATGTAGCCAGTTGCTCAGGCGAGAGCCTGTCGCCGATTGGCATGGCGCCCCCGCCAAGAAGATCGACGGCAGCAATGTCGGCGAAGCTGAGTTTCTGGATGTTGCTCAGGCTCAGGCGGCCATCTCGTCCCGCCACGGTGTCGGTGATCAGGTGGCCCGATTCGGTACGTGTGATCAGGTACTCGTCGTGAGCACCATGCAAACTGACCAGGTTGGTGCCCGCGCCTCCGTCGATCGTGGCATCGCCGCGTCCGGCCTCGATCACGTCATCGGCAGCACCGCCCGTAATCCGATCAGCGCCACCACCGGCGTAAATGATACTTCCGCCCGCCGAGGCCCGGATGCGATCCCCCTTGGGGCCCGCATAGATCACCGACTTGCCGGTACCACCAATGATGTCGTTACGGCCCGTACCGCCAACCAGCACATCGTTGCCGCCACCACCGATCAGCAAGCTGTCGCCCGAGCCGCCCTTGATGAAAACTCCGCGTTGACCGCCGCTGGCGATGATGTCCTTACCCCGCCCGCCTTGCGCAATGGTCAGCCCGGCCTTGGCCATGTTCAGCCCAACGCCATGCTCCCCCACGATCAGTGCCGTGTCGCGCCCACCATTGCCCTGCATGTTCGCCCAATCGTCGCTGGCACTGATCACGAATACATCGTCGCCCGCCCCGCCGTGATAGGTGTTGCTGCCACCGCCACCAACCAGCCAACTGCCCTCTGGAGCCGCGGTCAAGACATCATCGCCCGCGCTGCCGTACAGCGTCTGTACGCCGAGCGCTGCGGCGTCCAGCGTGCTGCCTTGAGCACTCTGGCTGATGTAGGCCCTTCGGGAAGTGGGCCCGCTTGACGAAGTCAGTAGAGTGCCACCCTCCTGGGCCTCGACCCGATTACCGACGGTATCGGCGAGAAACCTCACCGCCAGTACTTCCCGGTCCTCACCATTAACAGTGAAAGCGCCTCGGGAAATGACCTCGTTACCCTGACGCACCTCTCCTACCGGCTCGACCTGGCCGAGCTTGATCTGGCTAATGCCATGCTCCTGCAATGCCCTCAGCTCACCGGCATCGGCACGCCCGTCATGGTTGCCATCGACCCACACCTTCAATTGCGCCCAGACGGCGTCTTCAACGTTGATGACGCCATCGGCGTTGGCGTCAACACTTGCCAGGGCGGCGAAGCCATCCTTGAACGGTGTTTCACCAGAGCTGCCGTCGCTGCCTGCCTTACCGCCGTAGTATTCGGAGAACAGCTGGCTGATGCTACTCACCTGGCCGGTACCGTTGTCATGCACCAGCATGCCGCTCAGCCGGTCTGCCCAGCCGGTGCGGCGCAGTGAACCACTGTTATCGATATCGAACAGTACGCCTTCCTCGATACCCGTCAGGCCAACGCCCTTGCCGCTGAGGTCGAGCAAGAGCGGGTCGACAAACGTGTTCACCGTAGTCATTGCTGCCAACCCGTTGAGTACCACGGCATTGCGCAGGCTGAAATCCGGTTGTTCATTGCCATCACGATAGAACTGAGCCAGGTGCTGATTAGGTCGCACGTTGGGGTCGATCTGGAGCTCGCCGGGGCGAACACCACCGGTGGCCAAACTGCCCAACTGAGCGGAGGTGAAGTCGGTGTTGTCGAGGGTGCTGTCGGTGAATGCGATACTGTGGGTCAGGCGACGATCGACGTAGCCGTTGGAGACGTCATTGCGGATATCGTCCTGGCCTTGGAGGTCGCGGCGGGATTCGGTTGTGGGGGTGATTTCGATTTTGATTGAGGCGTCTGATGCACCTCCACCTAAACCAGTATCTTGATGTATGAAAAAATCAACCAGTTTGTCGAAAGTAGTTGACGCAAGATCGAACCATCCCGTGGGTGCTTCGATATGATGAAACCACTTTCTAGCAGCTCCAATTACCTCTTTTGAACCCAACACACTTTTTTGGCTCATAAAAGCATGGGTACGCCCTGCCAGCTCTAGCTCCTTCGCGGGATCCCCCGCAGAGGACAAAACCAGTCCCCAATATATCTGTTTACTTTCTTCTGGCAATCCTAAAAATATGGGATAAAGGGTCCAAGCGCTTTCAGGATATCCGGAACCTTCAAATACTTGCTTATGGAAATTCGCTATAGCAGTTTGAGGTATTGGCCCTAAAACAAAACCATCCACCGCATGCGCCTTTAACGCATTCAGATATTCCTTAGCCATATTAAAACGGATGGCTTCAACATCTTCATCGCGCATTGGCATACCTGCTTCTGCGGCGACGCCTTTCATGTAGTTTATCGCCGCCACACCTGCAATGCTGTTCCCCCGAGCCACACCATTTGCGAGCACCGCATATTTATCACCTTTTTCGGCTAATTTATCATACATCGCCGACGGACCTTCTTTTGTTAACAACTCGCTTGCAAGCTCGATATCAGAATGGCTTAATTTCATCATAAAAATTATCCTTGTATACCATTAGAAGCTAAGAAGATTTTTACACGCGATGCTATCTCACCCCACTCGCTTAATTCGTCCCATCCAAAATCAATCTTTACAATAGCTTTACTGTCCTCCAGCAAATATCTAAAATGACACCGATGGTATTTAGACCTATACTTACTCCAACTACACCTTCCAATCTGCTCCATATGCCCATTTCTTTCAGACCAGAAAATCATTCGTGGTGAATTGGGGAAAACGCTATCAACACCTTCCACTCGATTCAAACCTAATTGTCTATCAAACACGTTGGCCTCTCGCTGCTTATAAGTTGCCTCGGAAATGAAAAAATCAAAGGTTTCGCGCAGTCCCCTCTCACCAGCGGGCCATGGTTCAAGCGTCACTACGATTCCACTAAACGTCTCTGAGAAATAGTTTCCCGGCGTTAACTCAGGCCAGTTCATGGCCAGACTTAAAGAATATAAATTTGATTCACACCCTCTATCAACGCCGCCAGACCCTCTCTTATAATTTCCTTCATCCTCATATTCCGGCCAGAAAGGAACATATTCGCTTGAAAACTCATACATAACACCGGACACCACACCACATACTTTTGGCGCAGGGGGTGCGACCGGCTTCGATTTCTCGCTTAAAGCAACAGTCGCCACTGCTAAAGCAACACAGCTCGCGGGAAGACACAACGCGACCGCTGCGCTAACCCTCAGTGCATTCCATATAATTTCGTACAGCATTCTCCAGCCGCTTTTTTCTCGTAGCCGATTCGCGTCCATCTGTTATCACCCTCACCAGTAATCACTTAGCGCTCCGTTAAACTTTCCTGCACATGTCGCCGCAAAGGCCTTAGAAAATAACTTATAACCTTGCGCTTATCCGTAATAACCTCCGCACGCACTGACATACCCGCCGTCAACGGAACATCCTGTTTTCCTACACGCATTATTTCCTTACCCAGGCGGACTCGAGCGCTATAAACCAACCCTCGCTTCTCATCTTCAATGGCATCGTCAGAAATACTCTCCACCACCCCCGGGACAACCCCGTACTGGGTAAACGTGAACGTCTCAACTTTCACTTCCACTGGCTGCCCCGGATATACAAAGCCGATATCTTTGTTCTCGACTTTCACTTCCACTTCCACCGGCTCGCCCGTCGGCACAATGACCATCAGTGTCTGCGCGGGTGTAACCACCCCGCCCTGTGTATGGATCGCCAACTGCTGGACGGTGCCGTCAACGGGGGATGTCAGTACCTTGAGGCGATGCCGCTGCTCGGCCTTGTTCAACTCCTGCTCAAGGGTTGCAATGCGCCGTTGCGCCTCACCGTGAAGGTCGAGCATGGCTCTGCGAAGTTGGGCAATGGCACCGCTACGGCGGTGCTGAGCAGCAAGCCGTGCAGCGTTCAGTTCGTCTATGCGCGAGCGCTGGAGTGCCAGTTCACGCTCCTGCTCCAGGCGGGCCTGCTCCTTTTCCAGGTAGGTGTGCTTGGCCACGGCCGATTCGCTGAACAACAGCTTGTAATCCGCCGTCAGTTGGCGGGTGATCACCAACAGTTGCCGGAGCGCGTCAGCCCGGCCCTGGGCGGAACGGATTTCGGCAGCGCGTTGACCGATTTCGGCATCGGCCTGTTCCAGCGTGGCCTGCAACTCCAGGTATTGCCCCTCCAGCCAGCGCTGCGCGCCTGCCTGCTGCGCGGCCGTGGCCTGCGGTATCAAGGGTGCCAGGGAGGCAGGTGCCACATCGCCGTCCAGCGCACTCAGCAGTGTGCTGGCGCGGGCCTGGTCGATCTGTGCAGCCAGCAGTTCGCTGCCCAAACGCTTGATGTCAGCCTCGGTCAACTGCCCTTCCAGCTCGACCAGCACATCGCCTTTGCGCACCGGCTGGCCATCGACGACGTGGATCGACTGCACCACCGCGACCTCGCTGGCCTGTATCAACTTGCTCCTGCCACTGGGCACGATCTTGCCTTCGGCACTGGCGATGACATCGATCTCACCGATGCAAGCCCAGGCAAGCGCCAGCCCGATGAACATCAGCAGGCTCCACTGCAGGTAGCGCGGCAAGGGATGCACTGGCGTTTCCTGCAAGGACAGTGCCGCAGGTAAAAAGGCCAGTTCGTCGGACTCACGTACGGGGCCGTCCATGCTCCGGCGCTTTCGCCATGCCGTTATCCACGCATCCCGGTAGCGCTCGGCAAGGTCCTTGAACGCCACACTCATACGGCGGCCCCGAGCTGCAGTTGATGCAGGTAGGCATAGGTGCCCTGTGGATAACCCAGCAGCTCATCATGAGTCCCTTGCTCGATGATCTGCCCACGCTCCATGACCACGATGCGGTCGGCATGGCGTACTGCCGAAAGCCGATGGGCAATGATGATGACCGTGCGCTGCGCGCAAATCCGCGCCATGTTCTGCTGGATGATCCGTTCGGACTCATAGTCCAGCGCACTGGTGGCTTCGTCGAAAATGAGGATGCGTGGGTTGCCGAACAGCGCTCGGGCGATGGCTATGCGCTGTCGCTGCCCACCCGACAGGCTGGCACCGTGCTCACCAATCAGGGTTTCGTAGCCATCCGGTAATTCGAGGATGAACTCGTGAGCACCCGCCAGCGTCGCTGCGGCGATCACTTCTTCAAGCGGTGCTGCTGGGTTGCCGAGGGCAATGTTCTCGCGCACGGTGCGCCGAAAAAGCACGTTGTCCTGCAACACCACGCCGATCTGCCGACGCAGTGACGCCACATCGGCTACCGCCAGGTCAGCACCGTCGAGCAATACCCGCCCCCGCTCAGGTGAGTACAGCCGCTGAATCAAGCGTGTCAGCGTGCTCTTGCCTGACCCCGAGCGACCTACAACGCCTATCACTTCTCCGGCGGCGATCTTCAGGCTGACATCGCGCACCACTTCGCCCCCGTCCGGCCGATAGCGAAAACACACACGATCGAGCTCGATCTGCCCGACAAGTGTGGGCAGCACCGTGCCCTTGCCTTGGTTGACCTCGGTACGGGTGTTGAGAATGTCGCCCAGGCGTTGAATCGATACCCCTGTCTGCTGGAAGCTGGTCCAGAGTTGGGCCAGGCGGATGATGGGCTGCGACACGCGCCCTGCGAGCATGTTGAAGGCGATCAGCTCGCCCACCGTGAGTGCGCCTTCGATGACCAGCCGGGCCCCCAGCCACAAGGTGGCTACCGTGACCAGCTTGCCGATCAGGCCGACGCTTTCATTGGCGAGACTGGAAAGGTTCTGGGTCTTGAAACTGGCAGATACATAAGCGGCCAGCTGATCATTCCAGCGCCGGGTAACCTGAGGTTCCACGGCCATCGACTTCAGTGTGTCGATGCCGTTGACCGCCTCGACCAAAAAGGCCTGGTTCTCGGCGCCGCGTTGGAAGCTTTGATCAATCAACGCCCGCAGTAGCGGAGTAACGACCAGGGATACGAGAAAATAGAAAGGCAGCGAGCCAACGACGACCAGCGTCAACCATCCGCTATAGAGGAACATGACAGCGATGAAGACCACCGAGAACAGCACATCCAGCACTAGCGTGATGCTGTTGTTGGTCAGGAAACTTCTGATGTTCTCCAGTTCTCGCACTCGGGCAACCGAGTCACCGACTCGCCTGGCGTGAAAATAGGCGGTGGGAAGATCGATCAAATGCCTGAACAGTTTTGCACCCAGTTCGACATCGATTCTTGACGCTGTATGAGCTGCCACATAGGTACGCAACCCACTCAGCAATGTTTCAAACAGAACGACGACCAATAAACCCAAGGCGATAACATCCAGCGTGGTCAAACCGCGATGCACCAGGACTTTGTCCATTACCACCTGAAAGAACAAAGGCGTCAGCAAAGCCAGTATCTGAATGACCAGGGAAACCACGAGCACTTCGCCAAATAGCCGCCTGTACTTCACCAGGGCAGGAATGAACCAGGTAAAGTCGAAGCGCGACAGCCCGAGGGGCAACTGGGCATCGGAGCGAACCAGAATGAGTTCTCCCGACCAGCGCACCATCAGTTCCGCGAGGGTCAGCGCTTGCGGCGCGCGGGAATGCGGGTCCTGCACCAGAACCTGCTCGCCCTCCACGCGCGCGATGATGAAGTATTCACCACGGGTATCCACTGCAATAGCGGGCAAGGGCGTCTGCTGCAGCCGGGCCGGATCGACGCTGCGGTGTTTGGCCTTGAGGCCAAGTTGCTGAAATGCCCGAAGTAGTGTGCCGGTAGAGAACCGCTCACCCGCTGCTGCATGATCGTGCTGCAACTGCTCGGCAGAGACGGCAACACCATGGTAACGCGCCAGCGTGATAAGACACACCAGCCCACTTTCAATAGTGCTGGCATTGCCATCAGATAAATCAGCCATCACGCCACCTCTTATGAAAACCGGACATGAGGCGATACTAGCCCGAAGCAATAGGACAAACGTCCTACAAGCTTCCGACGCAAGCGTGTGACACTTCTGACTTTTAAAGTCTATTCGTAGGAAGTTTCCTAACGGCGAGAAATCCAGTGTAGGAAGTTATAACTTACGCCGTAGGAATAAATAACCAGAATCAGACATATCCACTCTAGACCGGGTCTTTGAGTGGATATGTCGGTTATCAGCGGATCAAGGCCCCCAGACCCTCGAGCAATCGCTGCAGCGCCCCCTGATTGGCCCGCATCACCGCCCTGCCCGCCTCACCCATGCGCTGGGCGTCCTGCGGCAGTTCCACCAGGCGGCGCACCGCGCCGGCCAGCCCGTCAGCATCATCCACCTGCTGCAACGCACCCGCCTCGCGCAGCATCGCGCTGATTTCGAGGAAGTTGAACACATGCGGCCCCATGAGCACCGGCAAGGCCAGCGCCGCAGGCTCCAACGGATTGTGCCCACCGGTCGGCACCAGGCTGCCACCGACGAAGGCAATGTCGGCCAGGGCATACAGGAACAGCAGTTCGCCCATGGTGTCGCCCAGCAATACCCGCGTTTGCGCATCGACCAGCGTGCCGGCAGAGCGGCGCACGGTGGTGAACTGCTCGCTGCACAGCGCATGCACTGCATTGAAGCGCTCGGGGTGGCGCGGCACCAGGATCAGCAAGGCATCGCCATGCACCTGCAACAACTGCCGATGCGCCTGCAGGATCAAGGCATCTTCCCCTTCATGGGTGCTGGCGGCGATCCACACAGGGCGCTGGCCGCCCCCCCACTGTTCACGCAATGCCCTGGCGCGCGGCAGCAGCTGTTCGTCGATCGTCAGGTCGAACTTGATCGAACCGGTGACTTGCACGCGCTCAGGGCGTGCACCCAGGTCACGGAAGCGCTGGGCCTCGGTTTCGGTCTGCACGGCAATCAGGCTCATCTCGGCCAGCATCGGCCGGGTCAGCCTGGCAAAGCGCCCATAGCCACGGGCCGAGCGCTCAGACAAGCGCGCATTGGCCAGCGCCACCGGAATGCCGCGCCTGGCACACTGGTGAATGTGGTTGGGCCAAAGCTCGGTTTCCATGATGATGCCCAGCTTAGGCTGCACACGATCGAGAAAACGCCCCGCCGCCCAAGGCAGGTCGTAGGGCAGGTAGCAATGCTGCACGCGTGGCTCGTTGGCGAACAGGGCGCGAATGCGTTCAGAGCCGGTAGGGGTCATGCAGGTCAGTGTGATCGGCAGCTCCGGGTAAGCCTTGAGCAAGGCACGCACCATGGGTGCGGCAGCAATGCTCTCGCCCACCGATACCGCATGTACCCAGATACCACCCTGGCGCATGGCCGGCAGCTTGAAAGCAAAGCGCTCGCCGATGCGCTGGCCATAGGCCGGCGCCTTGCGCGCGCGCAGGTACAGGCGCAGCGCAACCAGCGGCAGGCCCAGGTGAAACAGCAAGGTATAGAGAGTTCTGTTCATGGCGGCTAAGTCTACCCGATCGCGCGAAGGTGCACTGCAAAGCGCTCGGCCAGCCACTGCGCGGCCGGGCCCAGAGGTTCATCGCGGCGCCAGGCCAACTCTGCCACCAAGGCCGGCGGCCGCCAGTCGCTGTCCAGTTCGACCATGTGCGCCTGGTAGGTCGGGTACTGCACCACATGCCGGGGTAACCAGGCCCAGCCCAGGCCGCGCATCAGCAGTTCGGCCATGGCGTAGAAGCTGTCGGCACGCCATACCTGCGGGCTGATCGCCTCGCCGCCGGGGTAACCGCTTTGTTGTGGCGTGATCAGCAACTGCCGGTGGCGGGCCAATTGTTGGCGAGTGACCCGGCCTTCGCCCGCCAGCGGGTGGCCGACCGCGCACACCGTGACCATCTCCACGCTGCCCAAGGCACGGCGTTCCAAGGAAGCCGGGATGCTTTCGTGGAGGAAGAACAGGCCCAGATCGGCGCGCCGCTCCACCAGCTTGCGCGCCACATCGCCCTGGGCTCCGCTGGCCAGTTGCACCTCCAGGAACGGGTAGCGGCTCGCCAGTTCGTCGAGGCTGTCGATCACCGGCTGATACGGCATGGCTTCGTCCTGCGCGACCCGCAGCAAGGCCTCCTGCCCGCGCATCAGGGCCAGGGCGCGGCCATCCAGGCGTTCGCACTGGCGTAACAATTCGCGGGCGTCTTCCAGCAAGGCGCTGCCGTTTTCAGTCAATTTCGGTTGCCGGCCGCTGCTGCGCTCGAACAGGGTGACCCCTAGGTCGGTTTCGAGCAGCGCGATGGCACTGCTGATCGCCGACTGGGCTTTGTGCTGCTCACGTGCCACCGCGGAGAACGAGCGCAGTTCTGCAACGCGCAGAAAGGTACGCAATTGTTCTAGGTTCCACTGCTCGGCCATCAACCTATCTCCCACATTGATAGGTAATGACTTTACCCCATCCAGGCAACGTCTAGAATGCCCGCTCAGTAACGGAGGATCCCGCCATGAATGCCTATACCTACCTCGCCATTGCCATCTGCGCCGAAGTCATCGCCACCGCCTCGATGAAGGCGGTGAAAGGCCTGAGCACGCCGTTGCCACTGCTGCTGATGGTGGTTGGCTATGGAATTGCGTTCTGGATGCTGACGCTGGTGGTCCGCAGCATTCCGGTGGGGATTGCCTACGCCATCTGGTCGGGGCTGGGGATTGTGCTGATCAGTGTGGCGGCGCTGGTGATCTATGGGCAGAAGCTGGATATGCCGGCGATGCTTGGCATGGCCATGATCGTGGGTGGCGTGGTGGTTATTCAGCTGTTCTCGAAGACCGCTGGGCATTGAGAGCCCTTGTGCGGGGCTCGCCGACGATAGGGCCATCTCAGGTATAGCCTGTATACTTGCCAGCTGTCCCAGTCTTCGAGGTACCGCCATGCCATCTGCCATTTCCACTGACGTGCTGATCGTCGGCGCCGGGGTCGCAGGCCTCTGGCTAAATGCCCGCCTGCGCCGCCTGGGCTACTCGACAGTGCTGGTGGAGCGCGCCAGCCTTGGCGGCGAGCAGACCATCAAGTCGCAGGGCATCATCCACGGCGGCACCAAATACGCCCTGCACGGCGCCCTGACTGGCGCCTCGGAAGCCATCGCCGACATGCCGCGCCGCTGGCGCGAGGCCTTGGCCGGCAACGGCGAACTCGACCTCAGTCGTACCCGCCTGCTCTCCGATGCCCACTACCTGTGGTCGCCGGGCACCTTGGCCGGCAACCTCACAAGCTTCTTCGCCAGCAAGGCCGTGCGCGGCCGGGTCGACCAGGTCAAGGGTGACCAGTTGCCACCGGCACTGCAGGACCGCGCGTTCAAGGGCAAGGTGTATCGCCTGGCGGAGCTGGTGGTCGATGTCCCGAGCCTGCTGGCCAACCTGGCCGAGCTGGCCGGCGAGTCCTTGCTGGCAGGTGAGCGCATCGAACCCTTGCGTGAAGGTAATGCGTTGGTTGGCCTGCGCGTGGACGACCGGGAAATCCGTGCCCAGCGCATCGTATTGAGCGCCGGAGCCGGCACCGAAGGCTTGCTGCAGGCGCTGGGCCTGGATCAGCCGGCCATGCAAACCCGCCCGCTGCACATGGTCATGGCCAAGGGCCCGAACCTGAAACCTTTGTACGCCCACTGCCTCGGCGGCGGGCCCAAGCCGCGGGTAACGGTAACCACCCATCCGGCAGCCGATGGCCAGTGGGTCTGGTACCTCGGTGGGGACCTGGCCGAAGCCGATGGCGTGGCGCGCGAGCCTGCAGCGCAGATTGCCGCAGCGCAGAAGGAAATCGCCAACCTGCTGCCCTGGGTCGATCAGAGCCTGGTGCGCTGGGCCACACTGCGCGTCGACCGCGCTGAGCCTGCACAGTCCGGCCTGGCACGCCCGGACAACGCCTTCCTTGCCGACCAGCAGCGCCTGCTGGTGGGCTGGCCGACCAAACTGGCACTGGCACCGGACTTCAGCGACCGGGTAATCAGCCACCTGGAGCGCGACGGCATTCGTCCACAAGCACAGGCCGACCTGGCCGACCTCCCACGCCCTCCACTGAGCGCACCGGCCTGGGAGCAGTTGCTGCCATGAGCCTGCCAACCCTGCACGCCTTCCATCGCCCGCTGGGCAGCACCGGCCTCACGGTCTCTCCACTGGGCCTCGGCACGGTCAAGCTGGGCCGCGATCAGGGCGTGAAGTACCCCACGGGCTTCACGATCCCCGGCGATGAGGAAGCCCGCCTGTTACTGGCCCAGGCCCGCGAGCTTGGCATCAACCTGATCGACACCGCCCCGGCCTACGGCCGTAGCGAAGAACGCCTGGGCCCGCTGCTGCGCGGCCAACGTGATGAATGGGTAATCGTCAGCAAGGTCGGTGAAGAGTTCGAGGAAGGCCTGTCGCATTTCGACTTCAGCGCTGCCCACACCCGCCGCTCGGTGGAGCGCAGCCTGCGCCGGCTCGAAACCGACCGCATCGAACTGGTGCTGGTGCATTCCGACGGCAACGACCTGGCCATCCTCGAACAGCAGGAGGTCTACCAGACCCTGGCCGAACTCAAGCAGGAGGGCAAGATCCTCGGTTTCGGGCTGTCCGGCAAGACCGTCGCCGGCGGCCTGAAGGCACTGGAGCAAGGCGACTGCGCCATGGTCACCTACAACCTCAACGAACAGGCAGAACGCCCGGTGCTGGACTACGCTGCCGAACACGGCAAGGCCATCCTGGTAAAGAAGGCCTTGGCGAGCGGGCATATCTGCCTGGCCCCGGGCGTCGACCCGGTGCAGGCCAGCTTCGAGCTGCTGTTCGCCCACCCGGGCGTCAGCAGTGCTATTGTCGGCACCATCAACCCGTTGCACTTGGCCCATAACGTGGCCACCGTCGCCCGTATCCTGGGCCAGCATTGAGTTACCTCAGGCTCCCGACTCAGGGACTGGAGACTGACCCGACGCAAGGAGGAGCCTCGTGGCGCGAACGCTGATCCGCAAGAACCCGAGCAACTTCAAGACACTACCACTGCATGTCGAGGCCACGCCCGAAGGCTTGATCTACCAAAGCATCGGCATGCCGCTGAACTTTGCCCAGACCCAGCAACGGCGCAAGGCCATCCAGTTACCCGATACGCAACACTTCGTGGTCGAACTGGCCAACCTGGGCGTGTCAGTGCGCCTCACGCTGCATTGGCAGAACCGCGATTACTGGGTACTGGTGCGTCAGCGCCGACAAGACCGTGGCGATGTGGTACTGAAACTGATTTCCGGTTATGTACCGGCGCAGGAGCTGAACCTGCCGCTGCACACGGCCGTACAGGAAGTGGCCGAGGAGTGCCTGCTGGAAACCCCGGAAGGTTGGCTGGGCGGGCGCTTCAACGACACCTGGCTGCCCATCCCCTACGCCGCCGCCCTGCACTACCGCGAAACACCCCACTTCGTGCTGGCTCCGGAGTCCGGTGCCGCACGCCCGGTGCATTGCGGCAAGCTGATGCTCCTGGAGCGCCCACGGGCCTATGTGCACTTGCCCACCGCTTCGCTACAGCTGATCTATGACATGCGCCTGCAAGTGCCCCGGGACGCCAAGAAACTCAGCTTGTTCCACGTTGACGAGCGGCTGGAGGGCGACCAGCTGGTGGCGCGGCTCAACCGCAAACGGCCCGACCTGTACCTGATGCCATTGAAGGACGGCCAGCCACTGGCAGAGCTGTACACGCTGAAAAAGGATGAACTGGTGCCGGCGAGTACGCGTGGGCTGTACCTGGCAGAAAGTTTTGCCCGGCAGGAGGGCTGGGTGGTGGCAGATGAACGGGTACGCTGGAAGGATTGGGTGAAGCAGCAGGGGTTGGTGGAAAGCAAGCCCGCACGGGCGTCGCACTTGCAACGCTTTGGCGACAAGGCGCGAGCGTTGCTGGAGCGGGCGCGGACCTCGCTGAACAAGTGACATGCCGAAAGCTTTCACCTGCTTGCCGGAGCGGGTAAACCCGCCCCAGCCGAGGGCCGCCGCAGCGGCCCCAAGGTCAGATCAGTTCTTGCGAATTTTCTCGACAATCGCTGTGGTCGAGCTGTTCTCGACCAGCCCCAGCACCTTCACGGTGCCGCCATAACCCTTGACGATATCAGCGCCAACCACCTGATCGATGCCATAGTCTCCGCCCTTGACCAACACATCCGGCTTGACCTGGCTTAGTAGGTTTTCCGGGGTACCTTCCGGGAAACTGATCACCCAGTCCACCGCGCCCAAACCGGCCAGCACGGCCATACGCCGGTCAACGCTGTTGATCGGCCGGCCCGGCCCTTTCAGGCGGCTTACCGAGGCATCGTCGTTTACCGCAACGATCAGGCGATCACCCTGGGCCCGCGCCTGTTCCAGGTAGGTGACATGCCCGGCATGCAGGATGTCGAAGCAGCCATTGGTAAAGACGATCTTCTCGTTGTGCGCCCGCGCGTCATCAATGGCCAGCAACAGTTGCTCAAGGCCCAGCACGCCGCGTTCGGAGCCTTCCTCACGCTGGATGGCCCGGCGCAGCTCAGGGGCGCTGATGGCAGCCGTACCCAGCTTGCCGACCACAATGCCCGCCGCCAGATTGGCCAGGGCCACCGCATGGGGCAGGTCCTCACCCGCGGCAATGGCCGCGGCAAGGGTGGAAATGACAGTATCGCCGGCACCGGTCACATCGAACACTTCGCGTGCTCGCGCTGGCAGGTGCAACGCCGGCTGACCAACGCGCAGCAGGGTCATGCCATGCTCGCCACGGGTGACCAGCAGGGCGCCCAGGTCCAGGTCCTGCAGCAACTGCAAGCCCTTGGCAACCAGTTCGGCCTCATCGACGCAACGGCCAACGATGGTCTCGAACTCGCTGAGGTTCGGGGTAATCAGGCTGGCGCCACGGTAGATGGAAAAGTCCTTGCCCTTGGGGTCGGCCAGCACCGGAATGCCCTTGGCCCGCGCCGCCTGGATCAGGTTCTGGTGATTTTTCAGTGCACCTTTGCCGTAGTCGGACAGGACCAGCACCTTGACGCCTTCGAGCAGGCTGTCGACCTCCGCGCCCAGCGACAGTGGGTCGGTGGCGAACGGCTCTTCGAAATCGATACGCAGCAGCTGCTGGTGACGGCTCATGACCCGCAGCTTGACGATAGTCGGCTGGTGCGCGATGCGCTGGAACACCGAACGGACACCGGCAGCCTGCAGGCTGTTGGCCAGGCTGTCGGCAGCCTCATCCTGGCCGGTAACGCCGATCAGCGAAGCCGGCGCGCCCAGCGCAGCAATGTTCAAGGCAACGTTGGCCGCGCCGCCGGGGCGATCCTCGATCTGATCGACCTTGACCACCGGGACTGGCGCTTCAGGCGAAATACGCGAAGTACCGCCATGCCAGTAGCGGTCGAGCATGACATCGCCGACCACCAGTACCGGGGCTTGATCGAAACGCGGCATGGACAACTTCATGGGCAACCCATATGGAAATAATGAACAGGGGCAGGATATTAGCACAGGGTAGTCAATGGCTTTATGGCCAGATCATCCCTGGAAAATTCCCGTGACAATCGGGGCCATGACGGCCCCGATCAAGGAGGGTTCAGGTGATATCGGCCTTGGCCGGCTCATCCAGCCCCATGGCATGCAGACGGGCATAATGGCCATTAGCCGCAAGCAGCTCGGTGTGAGTACCGCGCTCGACCAGGCGGCCCTGGTCCATGACCAGGATCTGGTCAGCCTTCTCGATGGTCGACAGCCGATGGGCAATCACCAGCGTGGTACGGCCTTGCATCACGTGATCCAGGGCGGCCTGGATATGCCGCTCGGACTCGGTATCCAACGCCGAAGTCGCTTCATCGAGGATCAGCAACGGCGCGTTTTTAAGCAGCGCACGGGCAATTGCCAGGCGCTGGCGCTGGCCACCGGACAGCAGTACACCGTTCTCACCCACTTCGGTATCGAAGCCCTTTGGCAGCCGGTCGACGAATTCCTTGGCATAGGCATCGGCCGCGGCGGCTTCGATGTCTGCGCGCGGCGCGCCGGCCAGATCGCCATACGCGATGTTGTTGGCCACGGTGTCGTTGAACAGGGTGACATGCTGGGTGACTTGCGAAACATGGCGACGCAGGTTGCGAAGGCGATAGTGCTCGATCTCCACGCCATCGAGCAGGATCTGCCCCTTGTCGTGGTGATAGAAGCGCGGGATCAGGGCCGCAAGCGTAGACTTGCCACTGCCGGAGCGGCCGACCAGGGCGATCATCTGCCCGGGCTCGGCAACAAAACTGATATTGCTCAACACTTCACGCTCAGTACCCGGGTAGGTGAAGCTCAGGTTACGCACTTCCAGACGCCCTTCCACGCGCTCCTTCTCGACCGTACCAGTGTCCACTTCAGGCGCTTCGTCCAGTTGCTCGAAGATGCTCTCGGCACCTGCCAGGCCCTTCTGGATGGTCGAGCTGACTTCCGACAACTGGCGAATCGGCTTGGGCAGCAGGCCGGCAGCGGTGATATACGCCACCAGGTCACCGGCAGTGGAGTCCCCGCGGAGGAACAGTACCAGGAACATCAGCGCAGCCATGGCGCTGTAGATCACCAGCTGAAGCATCGGCGTGTACAGCGAGCCGGTCTTGGTCATGCGCAGTTGCTTGTCGGTGTTGCTCTGGCTGGCCTGGCCGAATCGCTGCTGCTCGTAGGCCTCGCCACCGAAGCTACGGACCACGCGGTAACCCTGGATGGTTTCCGAGGCAACGTGGGTGACGTCGCCCATGGCTACCTGGATCTTCTTGCTCTGCTTGCGGAATTTCTTGCTGGCGATGCTGACCATAACCGCGATCACCGGCAAGATGGCGACCATCACCAGGGTCAGGTGCCAGTTCATCCAAAGCAGGTAGGCAAACAGGAACACCACGGTCAGGCCTTCGCGGATCACCACCTTGATGGCGTCGGTAGCGGCGCCGGTGACCATGGTCACATTGAAGGTAATGCGCGAAATCAGGTGCCCGGAGTTGTGGTTGTCGAAATAGCGGTTGGGCAACACCAGCAGCTTGTTGAACAATGCCACCCGCAGGTCATGCACCAGGCTCAGAGAGACCTTGGCCAGGAAATAGTTGCCGAGGAATGAGCCCAGGCCCTGCCACGCAGCGATCAGGATGATCAGCAGCGGCACCGCCTGCAGCAATTGCAGGTCACGCAGGTAGGGGACGTTGGGGAACAATACCGCTTCGGGGTTGCTCAGCCCATCGACGAAGTACTTGAGAATGCCGGCCAGCATTGGCTGGGTCGAGGCAAAGATCACGAAACCGACAATGCTCAGCAGGAAAATGCCGACATAGGGTTTCACATAGCTCAACAGCCGGAAGTAGATCTTCAGGCTGGAGGTGTGCTCCGCTGGTCGCGGTGTTTCGGCCATTATCGAGCTCGCTGTTCAGGTTGAACCGGCAATTTTACCACAGGCGTCATTTTCGGCACGCCCCCATGGCAGCAACATGGCAAGGCCCACCGGCAGCCAGCTGATGAACCATTCGGCACGTGGCGTACCGGTGAGGCTGGCGGCATCGAACTGCATGGCCAGGGTCGAGTAGATCCAGAAGCCCAGCAGGACCTTGCCGAACAGGGTGCCACGCGCGCGCACGATTTCGCCCAGCGTGAACAGCCACACCATTACCCACATCAACATGCCGGGCAAGCCCATCTCAACGGCAACATGGGTGAACATGTTGTGGGTGTGATCGAAGTGCATGCCGACGGCGTTCACCCCGTAATCAGCCCCCAGGCCAAGACCAGTCCAAGGGTGCGCGGCAATCATCTGGACCACAGCATGGAAAATTTCCGGCCGATAGGACGAGCCCCGTTGGGCGATAACGTCGTACACGGCCAAAAAGGCCAGGCCGGTGGCAAGCAGCGCCAGAACAGAGAACGCCCGGCTGTGGCGGTCACGGAACCACAACGGCGCCATCACCACGGTAATCACCAGTGCCAGAACCGCACCACGGCTCTGGCTGAGCATGGCGAAGGCCCCCAGGCAAGCCAGGACCGCCAGCCACACCACCTGCAAGCCACGTCGCCGAGGTGGCTCGTAGAGTATCAAGAGCAAGGCCGAACCAATGACATAAGCCCCCAGGATAGGGTGGGATATTTCGCCGATTCCCGCCAGCCTGAACAGCAGAGGCGCACGCTGCACCCCGTAGAACTTGATGATGGACACCAACGCAGCGATAGCCAGCAGTGCGCTGCCAAGCAGCAATAACTGACGAATACGGGCTTGGCCAAGCTGGGCCAACAGCGGAAACGCCAGCAGGAACACCAGGATGTAGAGCAAGCGCTTGAGCTCGCGCATAGGCTCCTCGGCGGGCGACCATGCCAGGCTCAGGCCGCTCCAGGCCAACAGCAGCAGCACACTCCCCCACAGCGCCGGTTGCCGCCTCCAGGCTTGCACCAGCACACCTCGGGCCGACCAGGCCAATACCAGCGTTGGCAGCCACAAGAACAACACCAGACCTTGCTGATAAACCTTGTTGCTGGGTGCCAGGGCAATCGCCGCCAGGAACCAGACCAGGCCCAAACCTAACCACGCTTGTGCCCAGTTTTTTTGATACAACATCCTTTCCCCCGATGAATCAGAAACACCATCCATGGTGCTACAGCATTATTTTCGGCATTATTGCCGGTCATTTTGCTCGCCAGACGACAAGGCTCTATTCATGCAATGCTCCCGGCTCACCCAGGTCGACTTCGATCAGCTGACACTCGGCGCACAGGTGCTTGAGGCAGACAGCCATGGCGCCAAAGTCTACCTGCTCACCGATGGAAATTTCCTCAAGGTTTTTCGTAGGAAGCGGCTGATTTCATCTGCACTGCTACGTCCTTACTCGCAGCGCTTCGTCGATAACGCCGCACGCCTGGCGCAACTGGGCATCCCTACCCTCGAAGTGATCAGCCAGCACAAGCTCGACCTGCCGGGCCGCACCGCGGTGCTGTATCGCCCGCTACCCGGGCGAACGCTGCTGCAGATGTCGCGCGATGACGGCTTCAGCTGGGACACTTACCTGCCACACCTGATCGAACTGATCCGCCAGTTGCACCGCAGCGGCGTTTATTTCCGCTCGCTGCACTTGGGCAACGTGGTGGTCACCCCCGACCAGCGTCTGGGCTTGATCGACGTGGCCGACATGCGCTTTCTGCGCCCGCCACTGTCAGCCCGCATGATTCGACGCAATGTGCAGCACATGGTGCGCTATATCGAGCGGGAGAACCTGGGCGACCGGTTCCCCCTTGCCGCCTTCGAGGCAGCCTTGCTGACACGCTGAGCGTCAACTGCGCAACAGGCTCTGCGAGCCGCTGCAGAACGCCTGCCAGGCCTGCTCCGGTGCCAGTGCCTGGCGCTGCTTCGCGGCGATCGTCGATGCACTGAGCTCCGCACAGCGCTCGATCGCCTCAGCCCAGGCGCTTTCGTCGGCAACCGGCAGGTAGCCACCCGTGTCGCGCAACTGCTCGCGGAACACCTCCAGGTCGCTGCACACCACCGGTACGTCGGCCATCACCGCCTCTTGCACCACAAGCCCCAGGCCTTCGGAACGCGAAGGTACCAATAGCCAGTCGAATGCCCGATACAGCTGCTGCAGGTCTTCGCGGTGACCGCGCAGATGAACGCGCTCGGCCAGGCCCAACGCGTCGATACGCTGCTGCAGCACGGCATGCTGCGGCCCCTCGCCAATGATCGCCAGCTGCAAGCCCGGTTGCCGTGCACTGGCCCTGGCGAATGCCTCGATCAGCATTTCGAAGCCTTTGCTCTCTACCAGTCGCCCTACCGCCCCCAGCATCACCTCGGCGCCCTGAGGCAACTTCAGCGCCTGCCTGGCCTGGTCCCGGTTCAGCAAAGGCTCGACGAATGCAAGCGGGTCGAGCGCCATGCGCAGCGTCTGCACCGGCCTGCCCAGGTCACGCTCCAGCGACTCGGCCAACGTCTGTGATACCGCCGCGATACTCAGACGCTCGGACGGAAAACTCTGCAACAAGCGGATATCGCTGGCATGCAGACGCGTCTTGCCGTGGAACAGTACCTTGGCACGTACGTGCCCGATGCGCTGCAACAACGGCAGCACCAACCGGGCGACGCCAATACCATCGAGCAGCACCACTTCTGCCCCGGCCTCGGCCAATGCCTTGCGCAAGCGCATACGCAGCCACGGGCGCAGCAAGCGCCACAAGTGCCGCCCTTTGAGCGCACGTGAGGGCATATGCCATTCCCGGGTCGAACCGAGCCCACAGCAGAGCCCGCTCCCCAGCAGCAGCCAGTTACTGATCCGGGCATCGGCACCCGCGTTCGACAAAACCTGCCGGTGCACCTTGTGGATGGACATGTAAGGCGTTCCACCCGCCCACATCATATTGACGATGTTCATGGGCCCTCTCCCGCTCAAGTCAGGTGGGACAGCGACTTCATTGAACAAAAATGGTGATTCCCATGCCGATCAAGGCCCCCGCAACCAGCGTCAATGCCAGCTTCAACCGATCACGCTGACGACGCTTGGCCTTACGCTCCACTTCAATGGGCAAGGTCACGTGATTGCCGAATCCAGTGTGCAATACTGCGTCACCCTCCAAGGTGACCGCTGTCAGATTTAACTCAGCGTAGCGACGGGAAAGCGCCTTTTCTCCAGCATAGGCGGCAAATGGCGCACAGCGCTGGTAATCGCTCAATCGGCGCAGCCCAGGGTTGAGCGAGAACGCCTGCCACTCGGCCTTGTCGGACAGCAGCGGATAGCACGGCACCCCGGCGATCACCTGGCGATCGCCCAAGTGGATGTACGGGCTGTGGATGGCCAGGTCGTGGGCATGGCTGCGCAACCACACCTGCAAGAGGTT
The DNA here is from genome assembly GCF_043106005.1 of Pseudomonas sp. GLN_2. Classification (NCBI taxonomy): domain Bacteria; kingdom Pseudomonadati; phylum Pseudomonadota; class Gammaproteobacteria; order Pseudomonadales; family Pseudomonadaceae; genus Pseudomonas; species Pseudomonas sp. GLN_2. The sequence goes on from NZ_JBICMC010000044.1 coordinate 30,805, forward strand.
GGGACTGACATCCAGGATGGCCTGCGAGTCTTCGACAAAGCCTTGGCGATAGAATTGCCAGTCGTCTTCGCAGTGAAAAATGTACGGCGTCTTGACCTGGCTATAGGCCAGGTCGATAGACGGCAACTGGCCAAGTTTGGGCCGGTTGACGAACACCTTGCAGTGCGGCTTCCAGTGCGCGGGCACAGCGGCGTGCACAGCATCATCGCCCGAGTCTTCGGTGATGAATACCTCGCGAATGGGCGCGGTGTTGTAGCGATCGAAACTCTCAAGGGTGTCTTTGAGCAGATCGAACCGCCCACAACTGGTCACGACAAGCGTGACGTCACTCTCATTTGAAAAGCGCACCGGATTCCCTCCGCATTACGACTATCGGCCTTCAACAACCCGCTCCTGGGCGTGAAAGCTCTTGTTTAGATGCCCAGCTTCAGACGCAGCCGCTGCCATGCAGACAATGGCGGGTGGGGCCTGAGCGCCGGGCGCATGTGGTCGACGATGCTACGTCCAACTGCGCCGAAACTAAAACGGGAAACCGCCAGATGGCGGCCATTTTCTGCAATCTGCCGGGCTAACTCGGGGTTCGCGCGCAAACGACGGAGCTTCTCCTGAAGGGTCGGGATGTTGTCATAGAACACCACGTTGTGCATGTCTTGCAGGCCCAGCGCACGGTTCTCTTCCTCGCCCTGATCGTATGCCAGCAACACACAGCCACAGGCCATGGCTTCGAAGTTCTTGATCATGTATTCGCCCATGCCGACATCGGCACTGACGAAGAAACGAATACGGTTGAGCGTGTTGCAGTAGTCCTCGCCCGACTTGGTACGGGTTACCAGCAGGTTCTCGACCTGCCCCAACTCGTCCAGCAGTGCCTTGCGGCCGCTGTAGGCCACGCTGTTGACGCTGCCGACAAAGGCCAATTCGATATCACGCTCACGCCCTTGGTCGGCCAGCAACTGCTCGTCATAGCCCTTGGGCACGAACACCGCATCGAAACCTTCCTGGCGCAAGCGCTCGCTGACCATGTAGCCGGAGCTGATCACCCGTGCCCATGGCAACTGACGGTAATGAGCGCTGAACTTGCCGGTGTACTTGCACGGGATGTAGTTCTGGTAGGCGTCATGCTCGAGAATCACCAGGTTCGGCACAGTGCGGATGAAGGCCACCTGGCGGATCTCCTGCTTGAAACGCAGGAAGAACACGATGCGGTCATAGCGCTCGACTTGCACCTCACGCTTGAAGTAACGGCGCAGGTTGCGCTGATCCTGGCTGGTCAGCCAGCGCAGGTCGCACTCGCAGTTGGCCGCGACGCCATCGTACAGGCGGTCAAGAATCGCCCGCTGTTCCTTCTGCACCAGAAATAGGACTTTCATTGCTTTCCTTGGGCGCTCTGCGCCTTCGCGGTCAACCATGGGGCGTGCTTACAGCTCACGCCGCCAGAACAGTTCGTGTCGGCGCACGGCCTTGCGGAAGAATTCGTTCTCCCCAAAAGGCGATGGCTGTCGCCCGGCAAGCCAGCGTTGCAGCAGACGGCGCAGGCGGCGCTTGAACGGTGCCGGCGGCTGCAGGTCGTGCATCATGCCCAGGGCCATGGCCTTGTCGCGCTGGGTCGCGCAGTCCAGCACCAGGCTGCAGGGTGCCCAGGCCTGGGCAGCGCTCAATTGCGGCGGTAAAGCCACGCCATCGCCACTGTCGCCCATCGGCCAGCGGTCGTTATCGTGCAGGTGGTTGGCGTAACACAGCAAGGTTTGCGGCTGCCAGGCCATACCTTGCAAGGCTTCCAGCACCGCCGCCTGAGCGCAGATATGGTCCGGATGGGGGTCTAGCTGCGGGTGCGGCATCACCAGGACCTCTGGCTTGGCCCGCTCCAGCAAGGCTCGCAGGTCGGCCAGCAGGTTATGCCAGGTGGGTGCGCCATCACGGTCGCCCGGTAACGGGAACGGGTTGAACTGGCGGAACACGCGGATATCGGCCAGGTCGGCTTCACGTGAGGCGGCCGGCTGGTCGGGGGCGGCCTGCATGGCAGGCAGCTGCAGGCAAAAGTAGCCCAGCTGTATACAATGCGACTCCGGCACCCCGGCCCAACGCGGCACGGCGATGCTGTCCCAGGCACGCAGGCGCCCCTTCAGGCGCGCGGCCTCAGCCTTTGCCAGGCCCATCTGCTGGTAGTGCTCGGCCTCTATCTCACCAGCGGTCAGGGTCACCACCCAGCTTTCGTCGGCCTGGCTGTACAAACCATACGCCGCCAACTCGGCGTCGTCGGCATGTGGTGCGATCACCATCACTCGGCGCCGCTGCAGCTCGACCGAAGGTGTTATCCACAGGCGCAGCTTACCCTGCAGCCGACAATGCCGGCCGCGCAGTCGCAACCTACCGGCCTGCAGCGGCGCAGCAAGGCCGGTCAGGTTAAGGAAGCGCACCCCATCGACGCCACGCTCGAACGCTTGCCGATCGGCCTGTTCGCCAGCCAGCAGCTCGACCCGAGGGTCGAGAAAGCGCCCCAACCAGCTGCTTTTTAGCCGCAGCTCAAGCACAAGGGTTTCGCCGCCCTGCAACGTGCAATCAGCCTTGAGCCAGCCATCGTGCAGGGTGGCAGGAACCTGCTGCACCTGATCGCCGAAGTCGTAGGCATAGTCCTCACCCGGTGCATAGAACAGGTGGTCGGCAAACCAGGCCTCATGGGCAGCCCAGAGCAGCGGCAACAACAGCAGTGGCATCCACCACCAGCTGAAAACACCGAGGGCGACCAGCGCAACCAGGCCCGCCAGCAGCCCCAGGCGTTTGTTGCGCCGGTGGCGCTTGAGCAACTGCTGCTTGCGGCTCACGCTTGATACACCGGCACAGGGTTGCACCAGCGGTCCTTGTACTCACGGTCAGCACGGCCGAACGAGAACCGCAGCGGCTTGTTGCGCGCCCGGGCGTCTTCCCAGGCGGCCTGAGTATTGAGGAAGCTCAGCACGCTGCCTGGGCTGAAGGCCTTGGTTTCAGGGTCGACGCCGCCATTGATGTACTCGACGCTGATCCACTCCGGCGCTTCGACGCGGTACACCAGCTGGATGGCAATCGGTTTACCGTCCAGCAGCAGCACCGAGCCGATCAGCAGCTCGCGCAAGCGGCTCAGCACATCGGCCATACGCTCGGCACCGGTGGCCGGGAACCCCCAGCGGCGCAGGAACAGGTCGCAGTACATGCTGGCGATTTCCTGGGCACTGAAGTCGCTGATCGGGCGTACCACACCACCCGCCTCTTCCAGCAGGCGCAGTTCACGGCGCTGGTTGTAGCGGAACTTCTTCGACAGGTCTTCAGGCGCCCGGGCCATGGCCAACTGCTCCTTCTGCGCCTTGAGGCCGCTGAAGCGGCCCTGGTTCAGTTCGGACAGGTAACGCATTGTATGGCGCAACGGCGCAGCGGCATCAGACGCCGCCGGCAGAATGATCTCGGCATTACCGAGGTCGAACAGGGCCTTCTTGCCAGCACGCTTCAGCACGTCCTTGGACAGCGCCAGGTGACGCCCCCAGGCCGGGATGGCGGCTTTCAGCTCGCCAGCCTGGTGCCAGCCCAGGTAACGCACCGGGATCTGTGCCAGGTCCGCCAATTGCTCGACCACCAGCGGATGGGTGGCAACACTGCCGCCAAAGCGCGCCCACGCCTGGGCATAAGCCTTGGCATCGATAGCTTGCCAACCGCGTTCGCGGAAGGCCTGGATACGATTGAGCATCAGGCCTGCCCCACCAACGCGCGCACCTGTGGGAGTTGCCAGAAGGCCTCGCGCACCGCCTGGTCAGAGAAACGCTCACCCAGGCGCTGCAGCATGTGCCTGGCACAGGCCTGGCGCTGCCCAGCGTCCAGTACGGCCATGTGCTGCAGGCCCTGGGCCAGCTGCGCGGCGTCGCCCAGCGGGAACAGCACGCCAACGCCCTCGACCACTTCGCGGGCACCGCCACAGGCCGTGGCCAACACCGGTACACCGGCAACCATCGCTTCGAGCAGGACCATGCCGAACGGCTCGTGATCGGAACTCAACGCGAACACGTCGAAAGCCTGGAAATAACGGCGCGCATCCGGTACCTGGCCAAGAAAGTCGACTTGCCCGGCAATACCAAGCTCGGCGGCCAACGCCTTGAGCCTGGCCTCCAGACGCCCCTTGCCGAGGATTGCCAGGCGGGCGCCAGCCGGCAGCCCCGGCAGAGCCTGGGCAAAACCGCGCAACAGGGTGGCCTGGTCCTTGTCCGGGTGCAGGCGCCCGACATTGCCGACGATCCACGCCTGAGGATCCAGGCCCAATGCCTGGCGTGCGTCAGTGCGCGGCACCAGGGCTGCTTGCAGGGCGTCGATGTCGATGCGGTTGTACAGGGTCTGGATGCGTTCGGCCGGCCACTGCGGCAAGCAACGGCGCATATCGTCACGTACCGCGTCCGAAACACCCAACAGGCTCAGACGCTTGCTGAACAGGTTCGCGAACAGGCGGCGGCCTTTGCGCTGGTAGTCGCCAAAGGCATGGTGCACACCAATCACCGGCAGGCCGGTCCCCAGCAGGGCAACGTAGATCGGCTTGAAGCGGTGGGCGATGCAGAAAGCGAAATTGCGCTCGGCCGCAATGCGCCGCAATGCGCGGATGGCGCCGAGTTTCAGGCCACGCACGGCCTTGGAACTGAACTCAAGGAACAGCACCTCGTCCGACGCACAGCCAGCCGCCACCTGCGCATCGGCGACGCCGGTGAGGAACACCGTGGTCACTTGGTACCCACGCCCCTGAAACAGGCTGGCGTACTGACGGGCGCAGTCCAGGAACGGCCCGTCATAGCCATGGCAGAACTGCAGGATGCGCGGTTCAGAGCGGCTGGTCATACGGGGCCGCGCCGTCCTTCACAACCAGGATGTCTTCCATGATCAGGTACTGCAGGTCCGAGCCGAAGAACATGTTCAGGGCATCGGTCGGCGAGCAGATCATCGGTTCACCACGACGGTTCAGCGAGGTGTTCAGCGACACGCCGTTGCCCGTCAGGTCTTCCAGTGCCTTCATCATGTCGTAGTAGCGCGGGTTGTACTCGCGCTTGAGCACCTGGGCACGCGAAGTGCCGTCCTCGTGCACCACTTCCGGCACGCGGGTTTTCCACTCTTCAGCGACTTCGAAGGTGAAGGTCATGAACGGCGCGGGATGGTCGACCTTGATCATCTGCGGGGCGACAGTATCGAGCATCGACGGGCAGAAAGGTCTCCAGCGTTCGCGGAACTTGATCTGGTGGTTGATGCGGTCAGCCACGCCTTCCACGCTTGGGCAGCCGATGATCGATCGGCCACCCAGGGCACGCGGCCCGAACTCCATGCGGCCCTGGAACCAGGCTACCGGGTTGCCATCGACCATGATCTGGGCGATCTGCTGCGGCATGTTCTCGAGTTTGCGCCACTTTGGCTGGTTCGGGTGACGGGCGCAGGCGGCGATCACGTCTTCGTTGGAGTACGACGGGCCGAGGTAGACGTGCTCCATCTTCTCGACCGGAACGCCACGGGCGTGGGAAACATAGGCAGCGGCGCCAACGGCAGTCCCGGCGTCACCGGAGGCCGGCTGGACGAACAGCTCTTTCACGTCCGGACGGGCGATGATCTTCTGGTTGAGCTTGACGTTCAGCGCACAGCCGCCGGCGAAGGCCAGCTTGCCGGTTTCACGCAGGGTGTCGCCCAGGTAATGGTCGATCATCTGCAGCGCCAGTTTCTCGAACAGCGCCTGCATGCTGGCGGCGTAATGGATGTACGGCTCGTCGGCGATGTCGCCTTCGCGCTTGGGGCCCAGCCATTCGATCAGCTTTGGCGAGAAGTAGAAGCCCTTGCCCTTCTCTTTGTAACGGCGCAGGCCGATAACGTTGGCGTACTCGGTGTTGATGACCAATTCGCCGTTTTCGAAGCTGGCCAGACGCGAGAAATCATACTTGCTGGCGTCGCCATACGGCGCCATGCCCATGACCTTGAACTCGCCATCGAGCATTTCGAAGCCCAGGAACTCGGTGATGGCACCGTAAAGGCCACCCAGCGAGTCCGGGTCGAAGAACTCCTTGATCTTGTGGATCTTGCCGTTTTCGCCGTAGCCAAAGAAGGTGGTGGCGTACTCGCCCTTGCCGTCGATGCCGAGGATTGCGGTTTTTTCCTTGAAGCCCGAACAGTGATAAGCACTGGAAGCGTGAGCCAGGTGGTGCTCGACGGGCTCGATCTTGACCTTTTTCGGGTCGAAGCCCAGCTGCTCCAGGCACCAGACGATCTTCTTGCGATAGCGCTTGTAGCGACGGTTGCCCATCAGGATGGCATCGAGTGCACGATCCGGGGCGTACCAATAGCGCTTGGCATAGTGCCACCGCGCCTTGCCGAACAGGCTGATCGGGGCGAACGGGATGGCTACCACGTCGACGTCGGACGGCTTGATGCCTGCCTGTTCCAGGCAGAACTTCGCCGACTCGTAGGGCATGCGGTTCTTCGCATGCTTGTCACGCACGAAGCGCTCTTCTTCGGCGGCGGCAATCAGCTTGCCGTCAATGTACAGGGCCGCGGAAGGGTCATGGCTAAGGGCGCCGGACAGGCCAAGAATCGTCAATGCCAAGGGATTAGCCTCTTCATTCGGTAAAAATGCGCCAGCGGCCTCTTGGGCGGATGGCGGCTAAAGGGCGGGATTATAACGCAAACATTGGAGGCACACCGCCCCCTTGTAGGAGCGGGTTCACCCGCGATGCAGGCACCGCGGTGGATGGCACCGGCGTAACCGGTGTTCGCGGGTAAACCCGCGCCTACAGGTTTACTCGGCGATCAGCCAGTCCATGCGGTAACTACCGGCGGTCTGTGCCAACTCTTTGGCCAGCCATGGCAGCAGTTCTTTAAGCTCATCCTCCAGCCCCCACGGCGGGTTGGCGATGGCCAGGCCCGAACCATTCAGGCCCTGCGGGCTGTCCTGGTGATGCACATACAGCTCGACCCGCAGCAGCTTTGGCGCGCCAGTGCTGGTCAGGTCCTGGTAGTAGCGGGTCAGCGAGCGCTGGTCCTTGATCGGGTACCAGATGGCCGCAACGGTCTGGCGCATGCGGCCGATCGCCTCTTTCATGGCCGTGGTGCAGCGCTTGAGCTCATCGGCCTGCTCGAACGGCGGGTCGATCAGCATGATAGCGCGCTTTTCCTGCACCGGCAGCAAGGCCCGCGGCACATGCCAGCCTTCACCCAGGTGCACGGTCACGCGCGGGTCTTTTTTCATGTTTTCTTTAAGGAGCGGCCCGTCTTCGGGGTGCTTCTCGTTGAGCAGGGCGCGGTCCTGCTGGCGCATCAGGCGACGGGCCAGTTCGGGCGACCCCGGGTAGTAGCGCAGTTCGCCATCGGCATTCAGGCGCTTGATGATGCGCAGGTAGTCGTCGGCCATGGCCGGTAGGTCATCGCGATTCCACAGGCGGGCTACGCCTTCCAGGTACTCGCCGGTACGGCTTGCCTGGTCGCCCTGCAGGTCGTACAGGCCGAGCCCTGCGTGGGTGTCGATATAGGCGAACGGCTGCTCCTTGCGCGACATCAGGGCGATGAGGCGGGTCAGCACGATGTGTTTGAGGACGTCGGCGTGGTTGCCGGCGTGGAAGGCGTGACGATAGTTCATGGCAACTCCTGCGAAGGCGGCAAGTTTACCTTGCCTTGCAGGCGGAGTCAGGCCTGGCTGCTGATTGGCGGCACCCGCAAAGCAGGCGCCGCCAATTCAACGGGTGTTACTTGTCGGCGTGATACGCCGCATCAGCCGCTTCGAAGCGCTTGACCATCGCCTGCGAAGGGCTGCCCAGCTTGCTCACCAGAACAATGGCGATGCTGGCGAACAGGAAGCCCGGGATGATTTCGTACAACCCGAGGGTGTCGAAGTTCTTCCACAGGATCACCGTCAGCGCACCCACCACGATACCGGCCAGCGCACCGTTACGGGTCATGCCTTTCCACAGCACCGAAATCAGCACCACCGGGCCGAAGGCGGCACCGAAGCCAGCCCAGGCATAAGCCACCAGGCCCAGCACGCGGTTTTCCGGGTTGGCGGCCATGGCGATGGCGATCAGGGCCACGGCCAGCACCATCAGACGGCCGACCCACACCAGTTCGACCTGCGAAGCATTCTTGCGCAGGAAGGCTTTGTAGAAGTCTTCGGTCAGGGCGCTGGAGCACACCAGCAGCTGGCAGCTCAGGGTACTCATGACTGCGGCCAGGATGGCCGACAGCAGGACACCCGCAATCCATGGGTTGAACAGGATCTTGGCCAGCTCGATGAACACACGTTCGTGGTTCTCGCTAACCGGGCCTGCCAGTTCAGGATGGGCCGAGAAGTAGGCAATGCCGAAGAAGCCAACGGCACAGGTACCCGCCAGGCACAGGATCATCCAGGTCATGGAAATGCGGCGCGCCTTGGCGATGGACTTCACCGAATCAGCGGCCATGAAGCGCGCCAGGATATGCGGCTGGCCGAAGTAACCCAGGCCCCAGCCCATCAGCGAGATGATGCCGATGAAGGTGGCACCCTTGAGCATGTCGAAGTTCGCCGGGTTCACCGCCTCGATAGCGGCGAAGGTCTGGTCGAAGCCACCGGTGGAGATCAGCACGATTACCGGGGTCAGGATCAGCGCGAAGATCATCAGCGACGCCTGTACGGTATCGGTCCAGCTCACCGCCAGGAAGCCACCCACGAAGGTATAGGCGATGGTCGCCGCTGCACCAGCCCACAAAGCGGTTTCGTACGACATGCCGAAGGTGCTCTCGAACAGACGGGCACCGGCCACGATGCCGGAGGCACAGTAGATGGTGAAGAACACCAGGATGACGATGGCGGAAATGATACGCAGCAGCCCGGTATTGTCTTCGAAACGGCTGGAGAAGTAGTCCGGCAGGGTCAGCGCGTCACCGTTGTGCTCGGTCTGCACGCGCAGCCGGCCCGCCACGAACAGCCAGTTCAGGTAGGCACCCACTGTCAGGCCGATGGCGATCCAGGCCTCGGACAGGCCCGCGAAGTAGATGGCACCAGGCAGGCCCATCAGCAGCCAGCCACTCATGTCGGAGGCACCGGCAGACAGCGCGGTAACCACGCTACCGAGGCTGCGACCGCCCAAAATGTAATCGGAAAGGTTGTTGGTAGCGCGATAGGCGGCGAAGCCGATCAGCACCATTGCTGCGATGTAGATCACAAAGGTGATCGTTAGTGGATTGCCCATGCGTGTGCCCTGGCGTTTGTTTTTATCATGCGCAACTGCAGCGATGGCGGTTGCACCCAGGCGGCGAATGCTATGCAACAACGCAAAGAAGGTGCAACCATTTTTGTTTTGCAAGTTGCACCCGCCCGTGCATTTTCCGACAAAGCCCGTTTCTTGCTCCTTTCGGGAGCAAAAAACCGCTTTTTCAGAATAAATCGCACCGAAAACGCCCCTTTTCAGGGTATGGGAATAGCTGTCGGACGAGTTGCACCTTTCACACGAAAAATTCGGGTTGCACCTGGTTGCACCTGAATTGTCCTACAGATACTCTTGACGCCAGCTTAGGCCACAACCGTGGCAATAACGAGGATAAGAAATGGCGACTACCACCCTTGGGGTCAAACTCGACGACCCGACCCGTGAGCGACTCAAAGCAGCTGCGCAGTCCATTGACCGCACGCCGCACTGGTTGATCAAGCAAGCGATCTTCAACTATCTGGAGAAGCTCGAGGGTGGCGCCACCCTGACCGAACTCAACGGTCATACCAGCAACCCGGCCGACGATGCCGGTGAAATCCAGGCCGATCACAGCCACCAGTGCTTCCTCGAATTTGCCGAAAGCATCTTGCCGCAGTCGGTACTGCGCTCGGCGATCACCGCTGCCTACCGCCGACCGGAGCAGGAGGTGGTGCCGATGCTGCTGGAGCAGGCGCGCCTGAGCGCGCCACTGGCCGAAGCCACCAACAAACTGGCCGCGGGCATTGCCGAAAAGCTGCGCAATCAGAAAAGCGCCGGCGGCCGTGCCGGTATCGTCCAGGGCCTGCTGCAGGAATTCTCGCTGTCGTCTCAGGAAGGCGTGGCGCTGATGTGCCTGGCCGAAGCCCTGCTGCGTATCCCCGACAAAGGTACCCGTGATGCGCTGATCCGCGACAAGATCAGTACCGGCAACTGGCAGCCGCACCTGGGCAACAGCCCGTCACTGTTCGTCAACGCCGCCACCTGGGGGCTGCTGCTGACCGGCAAGCTGGTCAGCACCCATAACGAAACCGGCCTCACCTCCTCGCTCACCCGCATCATCGGCAAGAGCGGCGAACCGATGATCCGCAAGGGCGTCGACATGGCCATGCGCCTGATGGGTGAGCAGTTCGTCACCGGCGAGACCATTGCCGAAGCCCTGGCCAATGCCAGCCGTTTCGAGTCCAAAGGCTTCCGTTACTCCTACGACATGCTCGGCGAAGCCGCACTGACCGAGCACGACGCGCAGAAGTACCTGGCGTCCTACGAGCAGGCCATCCACTCGATCGGCAAGGCCTCGCATGGCCGTGGCATCTATGAAGGCCCAGGTATCTCGATCAAGCTGTCGGCACTGCACCCGCGCTACAGCCGCGCCCAGTACGAGCGCGTGATGGAAGAGCTGTATCCGCGCCTGCTGTCGCTGACCCTGCTGGCCAAGCAGTACGACATCGGCCTTAACATCGACGCCGAAGAAGCCGACCGCCTGGAGCTTTCGCTGGACCTGCTCGAACGCCTGTGCTTCGAGCCATCCCTGGCTGGCTGGAACGGCATCGGCTTCGTTATCCAGGCCTACCAGAAGCGCTGCCCGTACGTGATCGACTACGTCATCGATCTGGCCAAACGCAGCCGCCACCGCCTGATGATCCGCCTGGTAAAAGGCGCCTACTGGGACAGCGAGATCAAGCGTGCCCAGGTCGAAGGCCTGGAAGGCTACCCGGTCTATACCCGCAAGGTGTACACCGACGTGTCCTACGTCGCCTGCGCCCGCAAGCTGCTGGCCGTGCCAGAAGCCATCTACCCGCAGTTCGCCACCCACAACGCCCACACCCTGTCGGCCATCTACCACATTGCCGGGCAGAACTATTACCCGGGCCAGTACGAGTTCCAGTGCCTGCACGGCATGGGCGAGCCGCTGTACGAGCAAGTGGTCGGCAAGATTGCCGATGGCAAGCTGAACCGCCCGTGCCGCGTATATGCACCGGTCGGCACCCATGAAACGCTGCTGGCCTACCTGGTGCGCCGCCTGCTGGAAAACGGCGCGAACACCTCGTTCGTCAACCGCATTGCCGACCACTCGATTTCCATCCAGGAACTGGTCGCCGACCCGGTGGCCAGCATCGAGCGCATGGGTACCCAGGAAGGCAGTATCGGCCTGCCGCACCCACGCATTCCCCTGCCGCGCGACCTGTATGGCACCGAACGGGCCAACTCGGCCGGTATCGACATGGCCAACGAACACCGCCTGGCATCGCTGTCCTGCGCCATGCTGGCCACCGCTCACAATGACTGGAAGGCTGCCCCGCTACTGGCCTGCGCCGCCAGCGAGAGCGCTGCCGCACCGGTGCTGAACCCGGCTGACCACCGCGACGTCGTCGGCCATGTGCAGGAGGCCACCGTTGCCGACGTGGACAACGCCATCCAGTGCGCACTGAATGCCGCACCGATCTGGCAGGCCACCCCGCCAGCCGAGCGTGCTGCCATTCTGGAGCGCACCGCCGACCTGATGGAGGCCGAGATCCAGCCGCTGATGGGCCTGCTCATCCGCGAGGCCGGCAAGACCTTCGCCAACGCCATTGCCGAAGTGCGTGAAGCCGTGGACTTCCTGCGCTACTACGCGGTGCAGGCACGTAATGACTTCAGCAACGACGCCCACCGCCCACTGGGCCCTGTGGTGTGCATCAGCCCATGGAACTTCCCGCTGGCGATCTTCACCGGCCAGGTGGCCGCAGCCCTGGCTGCCGGCAACCCGGTACTGGCCAAGCCTGCCGAGCAAACCCCACTGATCGCCGCCCAGGCCGTGCGCCTGCTGCTGGAAGCTGGCATTCCAGAAGGCGTGCTGCAGCTGCTGCCTGGCCGCGGTGAAACCGTCGGAGCCGGCCTGGTCGGGGACGAACGCGTCAAAGGTGTGATGTTCACCGGCTCCACTGAAGTGGCCCGCCTGCTGCAGCGCAACGTCGCTGGCCGTCTGGACAACCAGGGCCGCCCGATCCCGCTGATCGCCGAAACCGGCGGCCAGAACGCGATGATCGTCGACTCCTCGGCACTGACCGAACAGGTCGTGATCGACGTGGTGTCCTCGGCCTTCGACAGTGCCGGCCAGCGTTGCTCGGCCCTGCGCGTACTGTGCTTGCAGGAAGACTCCGCCGACCGCGTAATCGAGATGCTCAAGGGCGCCATGGCTGAAAGCCGCCTGGGCTGCCCGGACCGCCTGGCCGTGGACATCGGCCCGGTGATCGATGCCGAAGCCAAGGCTGGCATCGAGAAGCACATCCAGGGCATGCGCGAGAAAGGCCGCCCGGTCTACCAAGTCGCTATTGCCGATGCTGCCGAGATCAAGCGTGGCACCTTCGTCATGCCAACCCTGATCGAGCTGGACAGCTTCGACGAGCTGAAGCGCGAAATCTTCGGCCCCGTGCTGCACGTGGTGCGCTACAACCGCCGCAATCTGGACCAGCTGATCGAGCAGATCAACAACTCAGGCTACGGCCTGACCCTCGGCGTGCACACCCGTATCGACGAGACCATCGCCAAGGTGGTGGAAACCGCCAACGCCGGCAACATGTACGTCAACCGCAACATTGTGGGTGCAGTGGTGGGCGTGCAGCCGTTCGGTGGTGAAGGCCTGTCGGGCACCGGCCCGAAAGCCGGCGGCCCGCTGTACCTCTACCGCCTGCTGTCGACCCGCCCGGCCGACGCCATCGGCCGCCACTTCCAGCAGCAGGACGGCGAAGGCAAGCCGGACCGCACCCTGCACGAACAGCTGGTCAAGCCGCTGCACGGCCTGAAGGCCTGGGCCGAGAGCAACCAGCTGGCCGACCTGGCCGCGCTGTGCAGCCAGTTCGCCAGCCAGTCGCAGAGCGGCATCGCCCGCCTGCTGCCTGGCCCGACCGGCGAGCGCAACAGCTACACCATTCTGCCGCGTGAGCACGTGCTGTGCCTGGCCGACAACGAAGCCGACCTGCTGGCGCAGTTCGCCGCAGTACTGGCCGTTGGCAGCTCGGCGGTGTGGGTTGACGGTGAACCGGGCAAGGCCCTGCGCGCCCGCCTGCCACGTGAGCTGCAGGCCAAGGTGAAGCTGGTCGCGGACTGGAACAAGGATGAAGTGGCGTTCGACGCCGTGATCCACCATGGCGACTCGGACCAGCTGCGCGGCGTATGCCAGCAGGTGGCCAAGCGTGCCGGGGCGATCGTTGGGGTGCACGGGCTGTCCAGCGGTGATCACCAGATTGCGCTGGAGCGCCTGGTCATCGAGCGCGCGGTGAGCGTGAACACTGCGGCGGCAGGCGGTAACGCCAGCCTGATGACCATTGGCTAATGGCTGAGGGTTGTTGAAGAACAAGGAGAGCCTCGGCTCTCCTTTTTTATGCATGTCCTGAAGCAGGGGCTGGACTAACAGGTGCTCACCAAAACGTGGTCATGCCAACGGTGACTTGGTGTCTTCTATTGTTACCGTTTATCCCCTGGAGATTCTCGGCTGCCTGGGCCGGTCCTTTCGCGGGTAAACCCGCTCCTACACCGGATCAGTGCCGGACACAGGTCGGGGGTTGGACACAGGCCGCTGTAGGGTTTACCCGCGAAAGGACCCGTCCAGACAGACATATAAAATAGCCTTGCAGGAGGCTTCTACCCCAGCATCGTATTGTCTTCAAGGAAAGCGGAAGCGCGGTGTGGATCGGGGACTATCCGGAGCTCCCCTCAGACAGAGCTCCGGCCAAAAATTGCTCAAACCATTGGTGAAAGCGCAATCAAAGCAAACAGCTGTGCTGCCATAAGCGCAATACCCAGCAGCATCCAAAGCCAATTGGCCAGCGTGAACCGGCTGTTGGCCTTCCCTTCTTTGTCACCCGCACTGAAATTGATGCCCTTCTGCATGAACACCAGAATGATCAGCCAAGTTGCCTGAATGGCTACGCCCGCAAAATAGGCCGGCCACAGTTGGCCTTCCAACACGACGCTGGCAGCCACCCAGACAACGCAAAAACCGTAATAGCCCAGCGTGAGCCCCAGGATGGACCACGGATAGGCTTTACCTGAGTCGCGAATATGGTCATTTGCCCTTCTCAATAATGGATAGATGAAGAACACTGCAAAAGCGCTTCGCCAGAGCGGACTTACGCGCTCTCCCGTTTTCTCTCTATGCAGACTCCAACTTTGATAGAAGCAATAAACCCAGTAGAAGCCCAAGGTAAAGAAAGTCATTACACCAAATTTCATGGGTGAGACTACGAAGAAGGGAACCTGGTTGCCGTTGGCTTCAGCCAAGTCAGCGAGGTGGGCATCACTCATCTGAAACGTTTCCTTGTGAACACCAAAACGCACATTCAAGGCCAACTGATATTCGGTCCGCAGCAGTCCATATCCGATCGGGATAGTGGGAAACGTCTCTATATTCTCCCGAGCAGGCATTACACGACCTGACCTTGCGTTGGTTTCACCAATAACCGGCAGGCTCCCGGCGTTCTCAACCCATATCACGCAAACCTATTAACCTGTCCCCAGTCTCACCACGCTCCTAAACTCGCAGCATCCCGCCTCAGGACCGCCACCATGCCCGAGACCTTGCTCAGCCCCCGCAACCTCGCCTTCGAGCTCTACGAAGTCCTCGACGCCGAAGCCCTGACCCAACGCCCGCGCTTCGCCGAGCACAGCCGTGAAACCTTCGATGCGGCACTGACCACCGCCCGCACCATCGCCGAAAAGTATTTCGCCCCGCACAACCGCAAGGCCGACGAAAACGAACCACGCTACGTGGACGGCCGCGCCGAGCTGATTCCCGAGGTGAAGCCCGCCGTCGATGCCTTCCTCGAAGCCGGCTTCCTCAACGCCAACCGGGACTTCGAGGTCGGCGGCATGCAGCTGCCCAGCCTGATCTCGCAAGCCTGCTTCGCCCACTTCCAGGCCGCCAACGCTGGCACCACGGCCTACCCGTTCCTGACCATGGGCGCGGCCAACCTGATCGAGAGCTTCGGCTCCGATGAACAGAAGCGCCTGTTCCTGCAACCGATGATCGAGGGCCGCTACTTCGGCACCATGGCGCTGACCGAACCCCACGCCGGCTCGTCGCTGGCCGACATCCGCACCCGCGCCGAACCAGCAGCCGACGGCAGCTACCGGCTCAAAGGCAACAAGATCTTCATTTCCGGCGGCGACCACGAACTGTCGGAAAACATCGTGCACATGGTGCTGGCCAAGCTTCCGGACGCCCCGCCCGGGGTCAAGGGCATTTCGCTGTTCATCGTGCCCAAGTACCACGTAAACCCGGACGGCAGCCGTGGCCCGCGCAACGATGTGCTGCTGGCCGGGCTGTTCCACAAGATGGGCTGGCGCGGCACCACCTCGACCGCGCTGAACTTCGGCGACAATGGCCAGTGCGTCGGCTATCTGGTCGGCCAGCCGCACCAAGGCCTGGCCTGCATGTTCCAGATGATGAACGAGGCGCGGATAGGCGTAGGCATGGGCGCGGTGATGCTGGGTTACGCCGGCTACCTTTACTCCCTGGAATACGCTCGCCAGCGGCCGCAGGGCCGGCTGCCAGACAACAAGGACCCACACAGCCCGGCGGTGCCGATCATCGAGCACACGGATGTGAAGCGCATGCTTCTGGCGCAGAAGGCCTACGTAGAAGGCGCCTTTGACCTGGGCCTGTACGCCGCGCGCCTGTTCGACGACACCCATACGGCCGCTGACGAAAACACCCGCAAGCTGGCGCAGGACCTACTCGACCTGCTGACCCCGATCGTCAAATCCTGGCCCTCGGCGTTCTGCCTCAAGGCCAACGAATTGGCGATCCAGATTCTTGGCGGCCACGGCTACACCCGCGAATACCCGGTGGAGCAGTACTTCCGTGACAACCGCTTGAACCCGATCCACGAAGGTACCGAGGGTATCCAGTCGCTCGATCTGCTCGGTCGCAAGCTGGCACAGCACAATGGTGCCGGCCTCAAGCAGCTGATCCGCCTGATCGCCACCACCTGCGAACGTGCCAGCCATCACCCGAACCTTGACCCACTGCGTCAGCCGCTGGAGCAACTGGCCAACCGCCTGCAGGGGGTCACCCTGGTCCTGCTCGGTGACCTCGCCCAAGGCAAAGTCGCTGGTGCCTTGGCCAACTCTGCCTTGTACCTCAAGGCCTTCGGCCACTGCGTGATCGGCTGGCGCTGGTTGGAGCAGGCGGTTCACGCCGAACTTGGTCTGCTCAAGGGAACCGCTGCTGATCGCGACTTCTACCTCGGCAAGCTGCAAGCTGCGCGTTATTTCCTGACCTGGGAAGTACCGGGCTGCCATAATGAGCTGGCATTGCTCGAGGCACACGACGATACCTGCCTCGGCATGCAAGACGGGTGGTTCTAGGGGGAGCCACCGTGTACACGGAGGCATCCGCATGTTCGATTCCAGCGCCCTGCTGCGCCAGCGCTTTGCTGCGCTGCGCAGTACGGCCGAGTTGTTTTCCCTGCGCCATGTGAAACAGTCTCACCAGGCGCTTTCGGTGCGCCGCAACGTCGCCGAACCACCCTTCTTCAGCCAGGATGAGGGCGCCATGCTCACCGTGCGGGTCAATGGCGTGGAGGCCTACGCTGCCACCGCCGACCTGTCCCAGGCGGGCCTGCAGCGCGCGCTTGAGCAAGCCGAGGCGCTGGCGCGGCAGATCGCCCGGCATAGCCTGCTGGACCTGCGCGAACACGCCGTGACCAGTGCACGCCACGACCATGTTTCGCCCAACTTCGACCAACCCGTGCCCAGCCTCGCCGACTGCCTTGGCCTGCTCGCCGCCGAATCGGCCAGCGTGCCCAAGGACAGCCGTTTGGTGGACTGGCAGGCCAGCCTGGGGCTGAGCCTGGTCGAGCAAACCTACCTGAACTCGGCCGGCGCCGAACTGCGCCATGCCCAGCGTTTCCTGTTCCCGGGCCTGGGGGTGACCGCCAGCGACGGCCAGGACAGCCAAAGCCGCAGCCTGGGCCGCGATAACTTCGGCCAACAGGGTGGTTTCGAGATCATCGAGCGCTGCGGCCTGGTCGGCGCGGCCAGTCGGGTGGCCGACGAAGCACTGCAACTGCTGCTGGCACCGAACACCCCCAGTGGCCCGCGTGACCTGCTGTTGATGCCGGACCAGATGATGCTGCAGATTCACGAATCCATCGGCCACCCGCTGGAGATGGACCGCATTCTCGGCGACGAGCGCAACTACGCCGGCACCAGCTTCGTCAAAGCCAGCGACTTCGGCCACCTGCAGTACGGCTCCAGCCTGCTGAACGTGACCTTCGACCCGACCATTGGCGAAGAGCTGGCCAGCTACAGTCATGACGACGACGGCACCCCGGCCAGCAAAGCATTCCTGATACGCGACGGCCTGCTGCTGCGCCCGCTGGGTGGCGCGCTGTCGCAGTTCCGCTCCGGCCTGGACGGCGTGGCCAACAGCCGTGCCTGCGGCTGGAACCGCGCGCCAATCGACCGCATGGCCAACCTCAACATCGAGCCGGGCGACCAGTCTTTCGAGCAACTGGTCGTAGGCATCGAGCAGGGCATCCTAATGCGTACCAACCGTTCCTGGTCCATCGACGATGCGCGCAACAAGTTCCAGTTCGGCTGCGAATGGGGCCAGTTGATTGAAAATGGCGAGCTCAAGGGCATCGTCAAGAACCCCAACTACCGCGGCATCTCCGCGCAGTTCTGGCGCAACCTGTCGGCGGTTGGCGATCACAGTACCTTCCAGGTGCTGGGCACGCCCAACTGTGGCAAGGGCGAACCCAATCAGGTGGTGCGGGTCGGCCACGCCTCGCCGGCCTGTGTGTTCCGCCAGATCGATGTATTCGGAGGAGACGCCTGATGAAGCACGCTTTCGAAACCCTGGTCGGGGAGGTGCACGCCGCCCTTCAGGCGGGCGAGCAGTTCACCCTCGGTTACAGTGCCGAGCAATCGCAGTTCGTGCGTTTCAACCATGCCAAGGTGCGCCAGGCCGGCGAAGTCAGCCAGGCCAACGCGCAACTGCGGCTGGTGCGCGATGGGCGCCAGGCGGAACAGCAGGTGACCTTGAGTGGCGATGCGCAGCTGGATCGCCAACGCCTGGCGGATGCCCTGGAGCAGCTGCGCCAGACACTGCCGCTACTCGCCGTCGACCCTTACCTGCGCCTGGACGAGAGCCCCTGGCACAGCCATAGCCACCAAGCGCACGGGCTGCCAGACCTGAACGAAGTGCTGGCACTGCTGGAGCGTGATGCCGGTGACCTGGACCTGGTCGGTATATACGCCGCTGGCCCGGTCTGCCGGGGCTTCGCCAGCTCGTACGGCGCGTTCGGCTGGCACCAGGCCAACAGCTTCAACTTCGATTGGAGCGTGTTCCACCCAAACGGCGAAGCGGTGAAAGCCAACTATGCCGGCCAGCTGTGGAACGCTGACGACTTCAGCGCACGCCTGCGCCAGGCGCGGGAGCAGTTGGGCTTTCTTGGACGCCCGGCGGTGACCCTCAAGCCAGGCAGCTACCGCGCTTTCCTCGCGCCGGCAGCGATGGACGAGATCGCCGGCATGTTGTGCTGGGGCGGTTTTTCCGCGCAGGCCCTGGCCACTGGCAACAGCGCTCTGCAGCGCCTGTACAACGGCGATGCACGGCTTAGCCCGCTGGTCAGTTTTACCGAGCAGGTCAGCGGCTCGCTTAGCCCGGCATTTTCCGATGAAGGTGCGCCGCGCCTGGATGTGCCGCTGATCCAGCAAGGTGAGGCCCGGCAGCGGTTGATCAGTGCGCGCAGTGCGGCCGAGTTCGAGCTGCAGGCCAATGGCGCCGACGGCTACGAGTCGCCCTGTGCGCTCAGCCTGGCGCCGGGCAATCTGGCCAGTGCGCAGATCCTTGAGCGTCTAGGCACCGGGCTGTACATCAGCAACCTGTGGTACCTGAACTACTCGGACCTGCCAGCGGCGCGCATGACCGGGCTGACCCGCTTCGCCACTTTCTGGGTAGAAGACGGGCAGATCCAGGGGCCGGTGAGTACCATGCGCTTCGATGACAGCTTGTACAGCTTGCTGGGCAGCCAGCTGGAGGACCTGACCCAGGAGCGCGAGATGATCCTGTCGACCAGTACTTATGGACAGCGCAGTACCGGGTCGAGTCATTTGCCCGGGGCACTGGTCAAAGGCCTGACCCTGACATTGTGACTGGACTTGCCGGCCCTTTCGCAGCTAAAGCCGCGCCTACAAGGAACGCGTAACCCCTGTAGGAGCGGCTTTAGCCGCGAAAGGGCCGGCACTGACAAACGAGGACGTCATGCCCGAACGCACCCCGCTGGACCCCGTCACCGCCCGCTGGATCCCTTGGGTGGTGGCCATCGCCTTCTTCATGCAGTCCCTGGACGGCACCATCCTCAACACGGCGCTGCCGGCCATGGCCCGCTCGTTGGCCGAAGACCCCTTGCGCATGCAAGGTGTGATCATTGCCTACATGCTCACCGTGGCCCTGCTGATCCCTGCCTCAGGCTGGATCGCCGACCGTTTCGGCACCAAGCGCATCTTCTTCAGCGCCATCTTGCTGTTCAGCTTTGGCTCGCTGCTGTGCGCCGCAGCCAACAGCCTTGGCTTCCTGATCTTCGCCCGCGTAGTGCAGGGCCTGGGCGGTGCGCTGATGCTGCCGGTCGGGCGGCTTGTGGTGCTGCGCGCCTACCCACGCAGCGAGCTGGTGCGGATCATGAGTTTCATCACCATCCCCGGCCTGCTCGGGCCATTGCTGGGGCCAACGGTTGGTGGCTGGCTGGTGGAAATCCTCAGCTGGCACTGGATCTTCCTGCTCAACCTGCCTGTCGGCCTGCTTGGCTGCATTGCCGTGTGGAAGTTCATCCCGGACTTGCGCGGCGCCGAGCGCACCACCTTCGACGGCCCTGGTTTCCTGCTGTTCGGCGCAGCGATGGTACTGATCACCATTGCCATGGAAGGCCTGGGCGAGCTGCACCTGCCGCACTTGCGGGTAATGTTGCTGCTGTTCGCCGGCATGGCCTGCCTGGCCGCGTACTGGCTGCGCGCCGGGCGCGACCCGGAGCCGCTGTTCTCGCCAAGCCTGTTCCGCGTGCGCACCTTCGCCATCGGCATCCTCGGCAACCTGTTCGCCCGCCTGGGCAGCGGCGCGCTGCCGTTCCTGGTGCCGTTGCTGCTGCAGGTTGCGCTGGGCTACTCACCCGCCCAGGCAGGCATGAGCATGATCCCGCTGGCGGCGGCGGCCATGCTGGCCAAATCCATTGCCCGACCGCTGATCGAACGGTTCGGCTATCGCATCATCCTCACCGGCAATACCTTGCTGCTGGGCATCCTGCTGGCAAGCCTGGGCCTGGTGGACGAGCAGACCCCTTATTGGCTGCTGTTGGTGCAACTTGGCCTTCTGGGGGCAGTGAACTCCATGCAGTTCACTGCGATGAACACAGTGACGCTTATCGATCTCGACGACGCCAGCGCCAGCAGCGGTAACAGCCTGCTGTCAGTGGTCGCGCAACTGTCGCTGAGCCTGGGTGTGGCCTGCGCCGGCGCACTGTTGGGCGGCTTTACTGCGGCAGGCAGCGCCGAAGGCGTGGAAACCACCCTGGGCGCGTTCCAGCTGACCTTCGTCACCATCGGTGTAATGGCCATGCTGGCAGCAGCGATCTTCCTGCAGCTGGCGCCGACGGACGGAAGGCGTGCCCGTCGTCCGGAACAACACATGGAGTCGTAGGGCGAATGGCCACGAGGCTGGTAGACTATGCGGCATTTTTCGCTTCGCACCGCAGGCCCGCCTCGTGACCACCGAATCCACCGCCTTTGCCACCTTGCCGCTGTCCACTGCCATGCTGGCCAACCTGGAAGCCCTCGGCTATGCCTCGATGACGCCGATCCAGGCCCAGAGCCTGCCTGTCATCCTCAAAGGCCAGGACCTGATCGCCCAGGCCAAGACCGGTAGCGGCAAGACTGCCGCCTTCGGCATCGGCCTGCTCAACCCGATCAACCCGCGCTACTTCGGCTGCCAGGCGTTGGTGCTCTGCCCTACCCGCGAACTCGCCGACCAGGTGGCCAAGGAGCTGCGCCGCCTGGCCCGTGCCGAGGACAACATCAAGATCCTGACCCTGTGCGGGGGCGTTTCGCTGGGCCCACAGATCGCTTCGCTGGAGCACGGCGCGCACATCATCGTCGGCACCCCAGGGCGCATCCAGCAGCACCTGGACAAAGGCACCCTGGTCCTGGACGGGTTGAACACCCTGGTGCTGGACGAAGCCGACCGCATGCTCGACATGGGCTTCTTCGACGCCATCGCCAGCATCATCGGCAAGACCCCTTCGCGCCGCCAGACCCTGCTGTTCTCGGCCACCTACCCGGCCGGCATCAAGCAACTGGCCGCCGACTTCATGCGCAACCCGCAGCAGGTCAAGGTCGAAAGCCTGCACACCGACAACCAGATCGAGCAGCGTTTCATCGAGATTGACCCGCAGCAACGCCTGGAAGCCGTCACCCGCGTGCTCGGCCACTACCGCCCGCAGTCGTGCGTAGCGTTCTGCTTCACCAAGCAGCAATGCGAGGACGTGGTTGCCCACCTGACCGCCAAGGGCATCGTCGCCCAGGCCCTGCACGGCGACCTGGAGCAGCGCGACCGTGACCAGGTGCTGACCATGTTCGCCAACCGCAGCAGCTCGGTGCTGGTGGCTACCGACGTGGCCGCGCGCGGCCTGGACATCGATGGCCTGGACATGGTCATCAACGTGGAGCTGGCGCGTGATGCCGAAATCCACGTGCACCGCGTGGGCCGTACCGGCCGCGCCGGCGAGAAAGGCGTTGCGGTCAGCCTGGTGGCACCGGCCGAAGGCCACCGCGCCCAGGCCATCGAAGCGCTGCAGAAGAGCCCGCTGCGCTGGGACCAGCTGGACAGCCTGAAAAACAAGGGCGGCGAGCCCCTGCTGCCGGTGATGACCACACTGTGCATTGCCGCTGGCCGCAAGGACAAGCTGCGCCCTGGCGACATCCTGGGGGCCTTGACCGGTGATGCCGGCATCCCGGGCAAGCAGGTGGGCAAGATCGCCATCTTCGACTTCCAGGCGTTTGTGGCCGTGGAGCGTGCGCTCGCCAAGCAGGCCATGCAGCGACTGAACAGCGGCAAGATCAAGGGTCGCGCCCTGAAAGTCCGCATTATCTAAAGCCAGGCAAAGCCCCCTGTAAGAGCGGGTTTACCCGCGAACGCGGCAGTAAATGCATCGTCGCATTCGCGGGTGATCCCACTCCCACAGGGTTCAGCATTTCAAATCTGAAGGTTCATACCGTGCACTCCACCGACGTGATCATCCTTGGCGCCGGCGCCGCCGGCCTGATGTGCGCCCAGCTCAGTGCCCGTCGCGGCCGCCGGGTGCTGCTGCTCGACCACGCCAACAAGCCAGGCAAGAAAATCCTCATGTCCGGCGGCGGGCGCTGCAACTTCACCAACCTGTACACCGAGCCGGCCAACTTCCTTTCGCACAACGCGCACTTCTGCAAGTCGGCCCTGGCCCGCTACACCCAGTGGGACTTCATCGAACTGGTGTGCAAGCACGGCGTGGCGTACCACGAGAAGAAGCTCGGCCAGCTGTTCTGTGACAACAAGGCCAGCGACATCCTCGACATGCTGCTGGCCGAGTGCGACGAGGCCGGTGCCGAGATCCGCATGCACACCAGCATCGAACAGATCGAGAAGACCGAAAGCGGCTACCTGCTGCAGACCAGCGGCGGCCAGTTCGCCTGCCGGTCGCTGGTCATCGCCACTGGCGGCCTGTCGATCCCGACCCTGGGCGCCACCGGTTTCGGCTACCAGGTGGCCCGCCAGTTCGGCCACACCCTGCTGCCAACCCGCGCCGGGCTGGTGCCATTCACCATCACTGAGCCCCAACTCAAGGCGATGTGCACCGAATTGTCCGGCACCTCACTGGACTGCACCGCCAGCTGCAATGGCACCAGCTTCCGCGAAAACCTGCTGTTCACGCACCGCGGCCTGAGCGGCCCGGCGATCTTGCAGATCTCGTCGTTCTGGGAAGCCGGTGACACGGTCGAGATCAACCTGCTGCCCGACCGCGACGCGCTTTCCTGGCTGCACCAGATGCAGGCCGAACGCCCCAACGCCGAACTGAAGACCGTGCTGGGCGAGGTGTTCACCCGCAAGCTGGCCAACTTGTTGGCCGAGCAGTGGTTCGAGTCAAAGCCAATGAAGCAGTACACCCCGGCGGAACTGGCGCACATCGCCGAAAAGCTGGCGAACTGGCAGGTAGTACCGGCCGGCACCGAAGGCTACCGCACTGCCGAAGTGACCCTGGGCGGCGTGGATACCCGAGAGGTGTCGTCCAAGACTATGGAATCGCTGAAAAGCCCGGGGTTGTACTTCATCGGTGAAGTGCTGGATGTCACCGGCCACCTGGGCGGTTTCAACTTCCAGTGGGCCTGGGCATCGGCGAACGCCGCCGCGCAGTTCGTGTAGAGTAGAATCCTTTCAGCAGCACGGAACGCTTCTTGCTGGCCCGTGCTTGGAGCCGTTATCAGGGCCGCTGCGCGCCCCCACTGGGACCTGTGTCGTACGTGTGGGAGCGGGCGTGCCCGCGAAGGGGCGCGAAGCGGCCCCAATAACCGGCCCTGAAAGGTATTCTTCTGATCACCGCCTGGCAGGCCATCATGTCATCGAGCTCGTTCCGTCAGTCACTGCGTCGCCTGTGGGGCCAAGACAAGTTCAGCTACAGCATCCGGGTCACCATTGCCCTCACCGGCAGCCTGGCCCTGTGCTGGTACCAGAACGAGATGGCCCTGCTGATTCCGCTGTTCCTCGGCATCATCGCCAGCGCCCTGGCCGAAACCGACGACAGTTGGCAGGGCCGCCTCAGCGCCCTGGCCGTTACCCTGGTGTGCTTCGCCATCGCTGCACTGGCAGTCGAGTTGCTGTTCCCCTACCCCTGGATCTTCGTCATTGCCCTGGCCCTGGCGGCCTTTGGCCTGACCATGCTCGGGGCGCTGGGCGAGCGCTACGGCGCCATCGCTTCGGCCACCTTGATCACTGCGGTCTACACCATGATCGGCGTGGACCAGCGCGGCGGCCAGGTCACCGACTTCTGGCACGAACCGCTGCTGCTGGTGGCAGGTGCGGCCTGGTACGGGCTGTTGTCGGTGCTGTGGCAGGCGCTGTTTTCCAACCAGCCGGTACAACAGAGCCTGGCCAAACTGTTCTTCGAGCTGGGCAGCTACCTGAAGCTCAAGGCCAGCCTGTTTGAACCGGTCCGCACGCTCGACGTCGAGGCACGGCGCCTGGAACTGGCCCAGCAGAACGGCAAGGTGGTGGCCGCGCTGAACGCAGCCAAGGAGATCATCCTGCACCGGGTGGGCAACAGCCAACCCAACTCGAAGGTAAGCCGCTACCTCAAGCTGTACTTCCTGGCCCAGGACATCCACGAGCGTGTCAGTGCCTCGCACTACCCCTACAACGCACTGACCGAGGCGTTTTTCCACAGCGACGTCATGTTCCGCTGCCAGCGCCTGTTGCGTAAGCAGGGTTCATCCTGCCAGGAACTGGCCCGCTCGATCCGCCTGCGCCAACCATTCGTGCTGGCCAGCGGTTATCCAGAAGCCCTCGAAGACCTCAACGCCTCGCTGGAGCACCTGCGCATCCAGAGCAACCCGGCCTGGCGCGGCCTGTTGCGCTCACTGCGGGCACTCGCCGCCAACCTGGCAACACTGGACCGCCTGCTCAGTGCCGCCAGCAACCCGGACAGCCTGGCCGACGCCAGCGACAGCAGCCTGCTCGACCGCTCGCCGCGCTCGCTGAAGGACGTGTGGACGCGCCTGCGCACCCAGCTCACACCGACCTCGCTGTTGTTCCGCCATGCCTTGCGCCTGCCGCTGGCGCTGTCGATCGGCTATGGCATGGTGCACCTGATTCACCCGACCCAGGGCTACTGGATCATCCTCACCACGCTGTTCGTGTGCCAGCCCAACTACGGGGCCACGCGGCGCAAGCTGGTGCAGCGAATCTTCGGCACTGCCGTTGGCCTGACCGTGGGCTGGGCCTTGTTCGACCTGTTCCCCAACCCGGTCATCCAGTCGTTGTTCGCCGTGGTTGCCGGGGTGGTGTTCTTCGTCAACCGCACCACCCGCTACACCCTGGCCACTGCCGCGATCACCCTGATGGTGCTGTTCTGCTTCAACCAGATCGGCGATGGCTACGGCCTGTTCCTGCCACGCCTGTTCGATACCCTGGTCGGCAGCCTGATTGCCATTCTTGCAGTGTTCCTGTTCCTGCCTGACTGGCAGGGCCGACGGCTGAACAAGGCGCTGGCCAATACCCTGGCCTGCGCCAGCGTTTACCTGCGCCAGATCATGCAGCAGTATGCCCACGGCAAGCGCGACGACCTGGCCTACCGCCTGGCCCGGCGCAATGCCCACAACGCTGACGCGGCGCTGTCCACCACCTTGGCCAACATGCTGATGGAGCCAGGGCATTTCCGTAAGGAGGCCGACGTTGGCTTTCGTTTCCTGGTGCTGTCGCACACGTTGCTCAGCTACCTCTCGGGGTTAGGCGCGCACCGCGACACGGCGTTGCCAGCAGAGGTGCAGGAGCAGTTGATCGAAGGCGCCGGGCAAAGCCTGGCCAGCAGCCTGGACGAAATTGCCAACGGCCTGGCCGCACGGCTGCCGGTGGCGATTCACAGTGATGCCGAAGAGGCGTTGGCCAATGCCCTGGAGCAGATGCCGGAAGATCTGGATGAGCATCAGCGGCTGGTGCAGACGCAGCTGGCGTTGATATGCCGACAGCTGGGGCCATTGCGGACCCTGGCGGCACACCTGATCAAGGAGAATGCCCCGGCCTGATCGTTTTATTGCCTGTGCTCAAAAGCCATACTGCCGCAGCAGCCGGGCATAGCTGCCATCGGCCTTCATCGCCGCTATCGCCTGCTCGAAACGCTCGACGATCCGCTCATGCTCCGGGTGCTTCAGGCTGACCAGAATATGCAGGGTGTTCTCCCCCAGCGGCGGATCCACCAGCATCACCCCATCACGCACGTCCTGCGGCTCACGCTGCAGGTTGTAGCGGGCCACGTACTCGTCTTCCACCGCCAGGCTTACTCGCCCTGCCGCCAACATGCGTACCGCAGAAGAAAAGTTGCGCACCGGCACTTTGTGCAGACGGGGATCCCCGTCGAATTCCGGTGAATAGGCGTAATCACGCACTACGGCAATGCTATAGGCATAAAGGTCAGACAGACGCTGGTAGCTAAACGCCTCGCCCTTACGCTGCAGCAGGCGAATACGATTACTCAGGTAGGCGTTGGAAAACTGCCCGATACTGGCGCGCGAGTCGTTGTACCAGGCATTGATCAGCACGTCGTAGCGCCCTTCACCTACCCCCAGCAACGCACGCGCCCACGGCACCTCTTCATAGCCGCTGGCGTAGCCGGCACGCGCCAGTGCCGTGGTAACGATGCTGGTCGCAAGGCCGCCGCCCGGCATCTTGGCATCGGTGAACGGTGGCCAGTTGTCGGCCACCAGGCGTAGCTTGGCGTGACCCGGGGAAGGTGTTGCCAGCATCGTTGCCAGTAAACCCAGAACACAAAGCAGTGGCCGCATGCTCACGTCCTTTCGCAATGGAGGGCAACACTGCCAGTGAGATTACACAAAGCGGTTGCCGAGGGCAGCGGCCAATAGTGTCATTTAGCCTCTATTTTGGCCGAAGCACATGCAGCATGCGATGATCGAGCCCCATCCAAGGAGTTCGTGCCCATGTCAATCGACTGGATCTGCAAGCACCACACCGACCTCGGCAAGGAGCAGCTCTATGCCATTTTGCAGCTACGCACTGAAGTACTCGTGGTGGAGCAGCGCCACGCCTACCAGGAAGTCGATGGTCAGGACCTGACTGGCGATACCCTGCACCTCATGGCCTGGCAGGAAGACAAGCTGGTGGCCTACCTGCGCCTGCTGGATCCGCAGTCACAAGGTGGGGATGTGGTGATCGGACGAGTGGTGACATCAGCGCAGGCGCGAGGTTTGAACCTTGAAGAAAGCTTGCTGCTCAAGGGGCTGGAGGCGGCGGAACATTGTTGGCCGGGGGTGCCGGTTTATCTGTCGGCTCAGGCGCACTTGCAGGATTTTTATGCCCGCCATGGGTTTGCGGTGGTGAGCGGCGAGTCGCTGGTGGACGGCATCTCGTCTATCGGCATGCGTAGGGGTTGAGTCAACCGTGTGGGGGGGCGGGCCTGCCCGCGAGGCAGGCACTGAGAGGGATGGCACGGGCTTCGCCCGTGTTCGCGGGGAAACCCGCTCCTACGGGCGACCGCGCAGGCTTTTCAAATCAGGGGTAGCCCAGCACTTCGCGGATTTGCCGCAAGTGACGGATGATCCACTGCTTGTCGATCGCTCCCCAATCATGAATGCGATAATGCCCGGCGTGGTTGCGTGCGCCTTCCTGCTGTTCGAACTCGCAGACGATGTCCAGGTCGGCCAGCGCGGCGATAGTGTCCTGAGCTGTACGACGGGGCATGCCGGTGGCCTCCATCAGGGCGGGCACGCTGGTCGCGGTCTGGCTATCGATCAGCCAGGCCACGTACAGGCGGCGGTAGAAGCTGCTCTTGGTCTTGCTCACTTCCATGCTGCATGTTCCTTAGAGGTTGCCCGGCAGCTCCCGGTAGGTCAGGTAGACGCGCAGGTCGAATTCCAGTTGGTGATAGTCCGGCTCCATGTGCTGGCAGAGCTGGTAGAACGCTTTGTTGTGATCTCGCTCGCGCAGGTGCGCCAACTCGTGCACAACAATCATGCGCAAGAACTGTGGCGCGGCCTCCTTGAACAGCGAGGCAATGCGGATTTCCTTCTTCGCCTTGAGCTTGCCGCCCTGCACCCGCGACACCGCCGTGTTCAAGCCCAGGGCCCGATGCGTCAGATCGAGGCGGCTGTCGAACAATACCTTGTCCAGGTTTGGCGCACTTCGCAGGTACTGTTGGCGCAGATCCTGGGCATAGCCATACAGCGCCTTGTCGCTTTGCACGTCATGGCGGTCAGGGTAACGGCGCTGCAGGTATTCACCCAGGCGGTCGCTGTCGATCATCTGCCGCACCTGCGCCTGCAGGTGCGGGGGGTAGGCTTGCAAGTAACGTAGTACGGTCATGGCGCTGTATTCGGCGTAACGAATGCCGATTCTAGCCAATCAAGGCCCTGGCCAGGAGAAAATTGCCGGGAAGCCGCTAGCGTCAGCAGCGGTCATCGGATAAGCCACCAGGAAACCCTGAACGTATGCGCAACCATTGGCCTTGAGCCAGGCGGCCTGCGCCGGGGTCTCCACCCCCTCGGCGATCACCGTGATACGGTAGTCGGCGCACAGGCCGATCACGCTGCGAACCAACGCAGCATCTACCGCCGAATCGGGCAGACGGGCCACCAGATGACGGTCGAGCTTGAGGGTGTCGATAGGCAGGTCGCGCAGCATGCGCAACGAACAGTCACCCGCGCCAAAGTCATCCAGGGCCACCCTCACGCCCAGCTCACGCAAGCGGTGTATCTGTTTGACGGCCGCGTCGATGTTATACATCAGCGACGTTTCCGCCACTTCCACCTCCAACTGCGTCGGGACAAGCTGGTAAAGCTGGATGACCCGTTGCAGTTCCTCGACCAGGCCAGGCATGACGAACTGCGCGCGGCTCAGGCTGATGCCGAGCACAAGGTCCGGCGGAAACCTGTCGTACCAGGCCTGCCGCTGCGCGGCCCCCTGGCGGTAGATCCAGCTGGCCAGGCGATTGATCAGCCGCGCTTCTTCCAGCAACGGGATGAACAGCCCCGGCGGCACATCGCCAACGCTGGGGTGCTGCCAGCGCAGCAAGGCCTCGAAACCACGCAGGCGGCCATCGTGGAAGGCGACCTGTGGCTGATACACCAAGGTAAAGTCCTGCTGCTCGATGGCCGTGCGCACGCTGTCCTCGAGCATCAATCGCGAGCGCGCCCGTCCGTTGAGCTCCTGGTCGTAGAAGCGGTATTGCTGGCGCCCCGCTTGCTTGGCTGCGTACATCGCTGCATCGGCCGAACGCAGCAGGCCTTCAACATTGGCGCCGCAGTCCGGGTAGGTGGCAATGCCGATGCTGACCCCAAGGCATACATCGAGCCCGTCGACCTCATGGCTGATGGAAACACGCTCGAGCAACCGTTCGGCATAACGCCCGGCCTGCTCCGGGTAGGGCAAGCTGTCGAACAGTGCAGTGAACTCATCGCCGCCCATACGCGCCAGCAAGGCCTCACTGCCCAGGCAGTCCTTGAGCTGCTCGGCCACCCAGCGCAACACCCGGTCGCCCGCGTCGTGGCCGAGCGAGTCGTTGATGCGCTTGAAGCCATCCAGGTCCATGTACATCAGCGCCTGCGCCTTGTCCGAGCGCTCGTTGCGCAACAGAGCACCTTCAGCAGCCTGGTAAAAACCACGGCGGTTGAGCAGGCCGGTGAGCGGGTCGGTAATGGCCTGGTATTCCAGCTGCTGGTGCAAGTTACGCACCACCGACATGTCCAGCACGGTCACCACCATGGCCTGTTGGTCGGCCGGCAACGGCGCACAGGACAGCGCCACCGGCACAAGCTCACCGCCTTGGGTCCGCAGTTGGGCATCATGTACGCGGAAGATCTGCCGCCCCTGGTAGGCCTTGTAGAAGTCCGACTCGCGCCACAGGCTGGTACTGGTCAGTTCCACAACGTCGAGCAATGGGGTGCCCTGCAGTTGTTGCACCGGTGCCGCCAGCAAACGGGAAATGGCCGGATTGGCAAAACTGATGATGCCATGGGCATCAACCACCAGAATGCCTTCGGCGGCATTTTCCAGGATGGACGCATTGAATGCCCTGGCCGCCTCCAGTTCGCGACTGAGCTGCTGCAGCATGCGCCGGTTGCGCTGCTGGTCGAGCAGCGCCTGGACTTTGGGCTTGAGTATTTGCGGGTCGAACGGTTTGAACATGTAGTCCACAGCGCCGCTGGCGTAGCCTTTGAGCACGGCCGCGTCGGACTGTTCGTTGGCGGTGAGGAAAATGATCGGGGTCAGTCGAGTACGCTGATTGCCGCGCATCAGCCGGGCGACTTCAAAGCCGTCCATTTCCGGCATCTGTACATCCATCAACACCAGGTCGACTTCGTACTCAAGCAACGCGCTCAAGGCTTCTATCCCAGAGCTCGCCGTCAATACTTGCCAATCCTGCCGGGCCAGCAAGGCCCGCATGCTGATGAGGTTCTCGGGGTAGTCGTCTACCACCAGAAGAACTGAGCTGCCATCCAGTGGCTGCTGTTGAGGGTAAGCGCCATCCATGCTGCTTCTCTGTTATGTGACCGACTTCAAAATACGGTTGGATCCATTAGTACTCTAGTCCTGAGGCTGCAACACGCAATGCAATCAGAACGCTATCAATGGTTAAACTGTACGGTAGCCGACTAACGGTCGGTCTGCGGAAATTATGTACAGGTTTCCATCGCCCATAAAAAAACCCGCATCACTGCGGGTTTTTCAGGGTTACCTGTCGATCAGTTGACCTTGGCGGCCAGTTCACCTTTCAGGTAGCGCTGGTACATACCTTCCAGAGAGATCGGCTTGATCTTCGAAGCATTGCCCGCGGTGCCGAAGGCCTCATAACGAGCGATGCACACGTCGCGCATGGCCTTGATGGTTTCACCGAAGAACTTGCGTGGGTCGAACTCGCTCGGGTTCTGCGCCATCAGACGGCGCATGGCACCGGTAGAGGCCAGACGCAGGTCGGTATCGATGTTGACCTTGCGCACGCCATGCTTGATGCCTTCAACGATTTCTTCGACCGGTACACCGTAGGTTTCTTTGATGTCGCCGCCGTACTGGTTGATGATCGCCAGCCACTCTTGCGGTACCGAGGACGAACCGTGCATCACCAGGTGGGTGTTGGGGATGCGCTTGTGGATTTCCTTGATACGATCGATGGCCAGCACGTCACCAGTTGGTGGCTTGGTGAACTTGTAGGCACCGTGGCTGGTACCGATGGCGATCGCCAGGGCGTCGACCTGGGTCTTCTTGACGAAGTCGGCGGCTTCTTCCGGGTCGGTCAGCATCTGGCTGTGATCCAGCACGCCTTCGGCGCCGATCCCGTCTTCTTCACCGGCCATGCCGGTTTCCAGGGAACCCAGGCAGCCCAGTTCGCCTTCAACCGAAACGCCGCAGGCGTGAGCCATGGCAACGGTCTGCTGGGTAACGCGGACGTTGTACTCGTAGTCGGTCGGGGTCTTGCCGTCTTCACCCAGCGAACCGTCCATCATGACCGAGCTGAAGCCCAGCTGGATCGAGCGCTGGCAGACGTCAGGGCTGGTACCGTGGTCCTGGTGCATGCACACCGGGATGTGCGGGAACTCTTCGATGGCAGCCAGGATCAGGTGGCGCAGGAATGGCGCACCCGCGTATTTGCGGGCACCGGCCGAAGCCTGAACGATCACCGGGGAGTCGGTCTTGTCGGCCGCTTCCATGATGGCGCGCATCTGCTCGAGGTTGTTGACGTTGAAAGCTGGTACGCCGTAGCCGAACTCGGCGGCGTGGTCCAGCATCTGGCGCATGCTAATGAGTGCCATTGTGTATCTCTCTCCCGACAAGCGTCGTTTGTTTCGTGCAAGCCTGCCGCAGGGGCGGTTGCTGTTCAAGTAGTGTGGGCCACCCTCGCGGCCCGGCCAGTCACGGTGCCTTGCAGCCCCGCCCAATCAGATCGTTGGTTGCCACCCAGTACACCAGGCCTTCTTCGCCCTTGGTGTGGAAGGCCAGCATGCCATCGCTGTAAAGCGCACCCGAGGCACCCGGTTCAGCCTTGAGCCGGTACACCTGGTCGCCGCCGCCAAGGCGCACGTCAACCTGGTCACGTTGCGCATCGGCGAAGCGCCAAAGCACCTCAGCCTGGGTGTCGCAGACCCAACGGGTCCAGTTGTCTGCCGGGGCCGGTTGCGTCGGCTGCAGCAGTGAGCATCCTGCCAGTGTCGCCAGGGCCGTCACGGCCAAAAGCGCTTTCATTCAGTTTCCTCGATTTGGGGCTGCTGTGCAGCCCTTCCTCAAGACCACAAATCAACGTTCAGGTTGCCTATTACCCGATCAAGGGCAACCCGGCGCCTTGCGCTGGTGGTCTTCGTCGTACTTTTCCAGGCCTTCCGGGCCCACGCGCTTGCCGATGACCGGCACAGTCTCGGCCTGCCAGTCGGACTGATAGCAACCGCCCTTGTGCGACTGCGCCGGGTCGGCATCCGAGGCCGGGCTGCCCGCGCAAGCGCTCAGCAGACCGGCCAGCATCATCACAGGCAATTGTTTGACCACCAGGCCACTCCCTTTGCCAAGCGCCGACGTCATCAGGCCTTGGCCCGCTCTTCCAGGATTGCCACAGCTGGCAGGACCTTGCCCTCGACGAACTCGAGGAAGGCGCCACCACCGGTAGAAATGTAGGAGATTTCCTTGCTGACGCCATATTTGTCGATGGCTGCCAGGGTGTCACCGCCACCGGCGATGGAGAAAGCGGCGCTGTCGGCGATGGCCTTGGCCAGTACCTTGGTGCCGTTGCCGAACTGATCGAATTCGAACACGCCCACCGGGCCGTTCCACAGAATGGTTTTCGACGATTTCAGCAGCTCGGCGAAGTTGGCCGCGGTTTGCGGGCCGATGTCCAGGATCATGTCGTCGGCAGCAACGTCGGCGATGGCCTTGACGGTGGCTTCGGCGGTCTCGGCAAACTCCTTGGCAACCACCACATCAACTGGCAGCGGCACGCTGACCTTGGCAGCAATGGCCTTGGCGGTGTCGACCAGGTCAGGCTCGTACAGCGACTTGCCCACCGGGTGGCCAGCAGCGGCCAGGAAGGTGTTGGCAATACCGCCACCGACGATCAGCTGGTCGCAAACACTGCTCAGGCTGTTCAGCACGTCCAGTTTGGTGGAGACCTTGGAGCCGGCAACGATGGCCGCCATTGGTTTGGCCGGGGCCTTCAGGGCCTTGCCCAGGGCGTCCAGTTCGGCAGCCAGCAGCGGGCCTGCAGCAGCGACTTTGGCAAACTTGGCTACACCGTGAGTGGAACCCTCGGCGCGGTGGGCGGTGCCGAAGGCGTCCATGACGAACACGTCGCACAGGGCAGCGTACTTCTGCGCCAGCTCGTCGGCGTTCTTTTTCTCGCCCTTGTTGAAGCGCACATTCTCGAACAGCACCAGTTCACCGGCCTGTACCGCGACACCGTCCAGATAGTTGGCAACCAGCGGCACATCACGGCCCAGGGCCTTGCTCAGGTAATCGGCGACCGGCTTGAGGCTGTTCTCGGCAGAGAATTCGCCTTCGGTCGGGCGGCCCAGGTGCGAGCAGACCATTACCGCTGCGCCCTTCTCCAGGGCCAGCTTGATGGTCGGCAGCGCTGCCAGGATACGCGCATCGCTGGCTACCACACCGTCCTTCACAGGCACGTTGAGGTCTTCGCGGATCAGTACGCGCTTACCTTGCAGGTCGAGGTCGGTCATCTTCAACACGGTCATGAATGCAGTCCTTCAGGGCTGTTTGGTGCGGGTTGGGTGAACGACGTGCAGAAAGTGTTCGGCAACGTCGAGCATACGGTTGGCAAAACCCCATTCGTTGTCGAACCAGGCCAGCAGGTTTACCAGGCGAGGCCCGGAAACACGCGTCTGGCTGGCATCGACAATCGCCGAATGTGGGTCATGGTTGAAATCACAGCTGGCGTGCGGCAGCTCGGTGTAAGCCAGCAAGCCTTTTAGCGGACCTTCCAGCGCAGCCTCGCGCAGCACTCGGTTGACTTCGGCCGCACTGGTGTCGCGGGCAGTCTGCAGGGTGATGTCCAGGCACGAGACGTTGACGGTCGGTACACGTACCGCTTTGGCCTGGATTCGCCCGGCAAGTTCCGGAAGCAGGCGCTCGATGCCACGTGCCAGGCCAGTGGACACAGGAATCACCGACTGGAAGGCCGAACGCGTGCGGCGCAGGTCTTCGTGGTGATAGGCATCGATCACCGGCTGGTCGTTCATCGCCGAGTGGATGGTGGTGATCTGCACATATTCGATGCCGAACGCCTGGTCCAGCACACGCAGCAGCGGCACGCCGCAGTTGGTGGTGCACGAGGCGTTGGACACCAGGCGCTCGCTGCCGGTAAGGCAGGCCTGGTTGATGCCGTAGACCACCGTGGCGTCAACGTCGGCCTCGCTGGCCATGGGCTGCGAGAACAGCACCCTTGGCGCACCGGCGTCGAGGAAACGCTGGCCATCGGCACGGGTGTTGTAGGCACCGGAACACTCCAGCACCAGGTCGATGCCCAGCGCAGCCCAGTCGATGCCTTCGGGGGTGGCACTGCGCATTACCTTCACGCAATCGCCATTGATGTGCAGACAGTCGCCGTCGACCTTGACCTCGCCGGGAAAACGCCCGTGGGTGGAGTCGAAGCGTGTCAGGTATTCCAGGCTGGCCTGATCGGCCAGATCGTTCAGCGCGACGATCTCGAAACCGGCCTTTGCCCCCCGCTCGAACAGCGCGCGCAGGACACAGCGGCCGATACGGCCATAACCGTTGAGTGCAACTTTGTAGGGACGCGGGTGGGGCATTGGTTGGCTCGCTAACGCATGATGGCTTTGGGGCCGCGTTGCGGCCCATCGCGACGCAAGGCCGCTCCCACAGGGACCGTGCCATCCGGAGGACAGCACCGTTTCTGTGGGAGCGGCCTTGCGTCGCGATGGAGGGCAAAGCCCTCCCCTTGCACGACCTGGAGGGCGTCACTGCCCTCCATTTGTTACATCAGTCTTCCAGCAGCTCTTCGGCAGTACCGAGGATGTTCTCCAGGGTGAAGCCGAACGCTTCGAACAATGCCGAAGCCGGCGCCGACTCACCGTAGGTGGTCATGCCGATGATACGACCTTCCAGGCCGACGTACTTGTACCAGAAGTCAGCGTGGGCAGCTTCGATGGCGATGCGCGCACCGACTTCCAGCGGCAGCACGGACTGCTTGTAGGCAGCGTCCTGGGCATCGAACACGCTGGTGCACGGCATGGAAACCACGCGCACCTTGCGGCCTTGCTCGGTCAGCTTGTCGAAGGCCTGAACAGCCAGGCCCACTTCGGAACCGGTGGCGATCAGAATCAGTTCAGGCTCGCCGGCGCAGTCCTTGAGCACATAGCCACCGCGGCTGATGTCGGCGATCTGCTGGGCATCGCGGTCCTGGTGCTGCAGGTTCTGGCGCGAGAAGATCAGCGCCGATGGGCCGTCCTTGCGCTCCAG
>NZ_JBICMC010000045.1:0-73123 GCF_043106005.1 Pseudomonas sp. GLN_2
CGCAGATTGTGGTGGTGAAGACGAAAGACCCGAAAATTCGTAAGCCACAAATATCGCATATCCGGATTCGCTGGGCTGTCCATCTGGACATTCTGGCAACAGAATTTCTTGACGACCATAGAGCATTGGAACCACCTGATCCCATCCCGAACTCAGTAGTGAAACGATGCATCGCCGATGGTAGTGTGGGGTTTCCCCATGTGAGAGTAGGTCATCGTCAAGATTCATTTCGCAAAACCCCTATCTGCACATGCAGGTAGGGGTTTTGTCTTTGTGGGCAAAAAAACTGGGCTTGCTTGAATCCCGGGAGCAGGCAGCTTCGTAAATGGCACCGGCGTTGCCGGTGTTCGCGGGTAAACCCGCTCCTACAAATCATGAAATGTGCGTCATTTATACCTGACGAATGACAGCGTAATGCTACGCTCGCGGAAATACTCAGCACGGATACTTACCATGGAAATGAACTGGCATCAGGCCCTGCAAGAGAGCCTAAGCTGGCTGGCAATCGCCTCGTTCATCACCCTTGTCAGCTTCACCGCAGCCGCAACTCTGGCCGTAAGTTGTACACGCTGGGGCAGCCAGTTCTGGCAGCTTGCCGGGCCCTATTTCAGTTTCAGGCGCAGTTGGCGGCCGTTGCTGGTGTTTGCCCTGCTGCTGGTCCTGACGCTGTTTTCGGTTCGCCTGAACGTGCTGTTTTCGTTTTGGTACAACGGCTTCTACAGCGCCTTGCAGGGCCTTGACCAGGCGGCGTTCTGGTATCTGCTCGGCGTCTTCGGGGTGCTGGCCACCATCCATGTGCTGCGCTCGCTGTTCACCTTCTATGTCAGCCAGGCATTCAGTATCAAGTGGCGGGTCTGGCTGACCGAGCGCCTGACCCACGACTGGATGCAGGGCGATGCCTATTACCGTGGCCAGTTCCTTGCCGAGCCAGTGGACAACCCTGACCAACGTATCGAACTGGACGTTAACGCTTTCGTCACCAACTCGGTCACCCTTGCCCTGGGCGCAGTCAGTGCGCTGGTTTCGCTGGTGGCGTTCACCGGCATCCTCTGGGGGTTGTCGGCACCGTTGACGGTGGCCGGCGTAGAGATCCCTCGGGCGATGGTATTTGCCGTTTACCTGTATGTCATCGTCGCCACTTGGGTCGCCTTCCGTCTTGGGCGCCCGTTGATCCGGCTTAACTTCCTCAACGAGAAACTCACCGCCAACTTCCGTTACGCATTGATGCGTCTGCGTGAGAACGCCGAGAACATTGCCTTCTACCAAGGTTCGCAAGTCGAGCGGGGCACGTTGCTCGGCCGTTTTGCTGCCTTGATCGTGAATGCCTGGGCATTGGTGTACCGGAACTTGAAGTTCAGTGGCTTCAACTTGGGTGTCAGTCAGGTTGCCGTTGTGTTTCCGTTCATTCTTCAGGCGCCGCGCTTCTTCAGTGGGGCGATCAAGCTGGGCGACGTCATGCAAACTTCCCAGGCCTTTGGGCAGGTGCAGGATTCTTTGTCGTTCTTCCGTGAGTCGTACGATGCGTTCGCGCAGTACCGCGCGACCCTTGACCGTCTCACCGGCTTTCTCGATGCCAACCAGCAGGCAAGTGCGTTGCCGCGCGTCACGACCGAAGACCAGGCGCATGCGCTGCAGATTGCGGGATTACAGGTACTGCGCCCGGACGGACATGCCCTTATCGCCGACCTGGACCTGAGCCTGCACGCCGGTCAGGCCTTGTTGATCAAAGGGCCATCGGGCAGTGGTAAAACCACGCTGCTGCGTGCCCTGGCGGGCCTTTGGCCGTATGCCGAAGGCAAGGTCAGGCGGCCAACGGGGCATCAGGCACTGTTCCTGTCGCAACGCCCGTACCTGCCGCTGGGTGACTTGCGTACCGTCATTGCCTACCCGGCAGCCAGCAATTCCAAGGATGAGTTGCTCATGCAGCAGGCATTGCGCCAGGTTAACCTGGCCCACCTGGCCGAGCGTCTGGACGTCAGCTGTGACTGGTCACACATCCTCTCGGTGGGCGAGCAGCAGCGTCTGGCGTTCGCCCGGGTACTGTTCAACCGGCCTGAGGTGGTGTTTCTCGACGAGTCCACCTCGGCGATGGATGAGGGGCTCGAGCATGCCCTGTATGCGTTGTTGCGCTCGGAAATGCCAAGTGCATTGCTGGTCAGTGTCGGCCACCGCAGCACGCTGGCAGCGTTCCATACTCACCGGCTTGAGGTGGATGGACATGGCGGTTGGTCGTTGCTGGAGCAGGAGGCTGTGCTGGCCTAGTTCGGCTTGAGGGGGAGATCGCCATCCAGCATCGCGATCAGCTTGGCCCCTTCACTGCGTGCATTGCCGACATCCTTGGTGACCCGAACCACTCGAACGCCTTCACCGGCAGGCGGCGCTCCCTGCCCAGGCGTTCGGCCTCTGCGGCGGGAGCGTTCGGGTTACAGGATGGAACTGTTCAACCTGCGTGCGCCGCAGCCGTGAACCGCCAGGCTAGCCAGGTTCAGCGCAGCAGCGTCAGTCCTGCAAGGGTGGTGACGGCAAACCCTGCACCCACCAGGAAGGTTGCCTGGAACCCCGCACTCTCCCACAGCAATCCGGCTACCACGCTGGCTATCAGCAGCGCCGCACCGGTCAGCAGGTTGAACAGGCCGAAGGCGGTACCGCGCAAGTTGGCGGGGGCGCTGTCGGCAATCATGGCAGAGAAGATGCCTTGGCTGAAGCCCAGGTGCAGGCCCCAGGCCGTTACCCCAAAGGCAAGCCCCATCCATCCTGGCAAAAGGGCCAGCAGCAGGTCGGCAGTGATCAGCAGGCCTAGCCCGGTCATCAGCACGCCACGGCGCCCCACTCGGTCCGACAACACGCCGGCGGGGTAGGCCGACAGTGAGTAGGCCATCGCCATCAATACCAGTACCGCCGGCGCCCACAGCGGTGTCAGGCCTATGTTCTGAGCCCGCAGCAGCAAAAACGCCTCGCTGAAACGGGCGAGGGTGAACAACGTGGCCAGACCGATCAGGCGCCAATAGACCGGCCCGAGGCGCCGCAGCGCGTGCAGTGCCAACGGTGAGCGTACCGGACGCCCCATAGCTGAGGCTTCAGGTTCGTGAACGAAGGCAACTAGGATATACACCGCCACGAACGCCGGGATAATAGCTACCCAGAACACGGTCTGGAAATGGCTCGCTGTAAGCCACATCAACACGATCGCCAGCAATGGCCCGAGGATAGCGCCCACGGTATCGAGCGCCTGACGCAGGCCGAACGCCGCGCCGCGCAGCTCGACCGGCGTAACATCGGCCACCAGTGCATCACGCGGTGCCCCCCGAATGCCTTTACCGACACGGTCGACGAAGCGTGCCGCAGTCAGCCAATCAAGTCCGGAGGCCATGGGAAATACCGGCTTCATCAGCGCACTCAGGCCATAGCCGATCACTGTCAGCAGCTTGCGTTTACCCAGTCGGTCGCTGAGGGCGCCAGAGAACACCTTGGTGAACGATGCGGTCGACTCGGCGATTCCTTCGATGAACCCCACCGCGATCACCGACGCGCCGAGCACGCTGACCATGTACAGGGGCAGTAGGGCGTGGATCATCTCCGAGGAAATGTCCATCAACATCGACACGAAGCCCAGCGCCCAGATGCTGCGCGGCATCTTCGGCAGGCTTTTGGCAGTGCTTGCGCAGCTGTTGTCATCGCCACGCATCTGGGCGCTCCGCAGCGTTGTACGTCGAAACTGTAGATGCCTGCGCACAGGATGCAAATCGGATAGGTGGATGGCAGCAACAGCCTGTGGACATGAATGAACTGTTCATGAATGCAGGGTGCTCATTCCGTCATAGGGTGCCTTCGCCGGTGTTCGCGGGTAAACCCGCTCCTACAGGCGACCGCGAAGGCTTATCAAATGTTGAGCAAGACCGTTGCTACCACAGCGAGGCGCGCAAGCCTTACTGTGCCAAAGATCACGGTTCAGCAAAGTTAAGTTACAAACATGTAAACTTCGTAAATAAGATTTACTCGCATTTGCGACTCTCTATATTTACCACCCCTGTTGGCCGCCGAACTGAGTGCGGGGCCGGTGGGCGAGGGCTCCCGGTTTCCGACAGGGATGTGCCTTTTTGCTCATGAATAGCAGGAGATGTACCCATGCAGTGCAGAACTTCACCCAACAGCCTGGCCCTGGCGTTCGTTGCGCTGGCGTCGCCGTCCATGCTGGCGACTGCGGCAGAGTCCGAGGAGCGGCGTGCGGGTGAGGTCCTGGAAGTGCCCGTCGCCGACAACGCGCTGGTGATCCAGGACACCCTGATCACCGCCGAGCGCGAGGCGCGACAGGCCCTGGGCACGTCGATCATCACGGCCGAGGACATCAAGCGTCACCCGCCGGCCAATGACCTGTCCGACATCATCCGCCGCGAGCCCGGGGTTAACCTGACCGGCAACAGTGCCAGTGGCGCACGCGGAAACAACCGGCAGATCGACCTGCGCGGCATGGGCCCGGAAAACACCTTGATCCTCATCGACGGCAAGCCATCCAGCGCGCGCAACGCTGTGCGCTATGGCTGGAACGGTGACCGTGATACTCGGGGTGAAACCAACTGGGTGCCGGCCGAAGCGGTGGAGCGCATCGAGATCCTGCGTGGCCCGGCCGCCGCACGCTACGGCTCCGGCGCCATGGGCGGGGTGGTCAATATCATCACCAGGCGTCCTTCCGACGAGCTGAAAGGCAGCGTCAGCCTGTACACGCAACTGCCCGAAGACAGCGCAGAAGGCGCCAGCCGGCGAGCCAACTTCAACCTCGGTGGCGGCCTGACCGATAACCTGGGTTTGCGCCTGTACGGTGGCCTGGCCAAGACTGACGCCGACGATCTGGACATCAACGCCGGGCATGCCACCAGCGCCCTGGTTGCGGGGCGAGAAGGCGTTCGCAACAAGGACATCAACGGCCTGCTCAGCTGGAAACTGAACGACGAGCACCGCCTCGAAGCCAGTGCCGGCTACAGCCGTCAGGGCAACATTTTTGCCGGCGACACCATGAACAGCAACGGCGGCGGAGACGTCGACTTCGTCTCCAGCCTCTACGGCCACGAAACCAACGTGATGCAGCGCAGTACTTATGACCTGACCCACCTCGGTGATTTCACCTGGGGTACCAGCAAGACCACGCTGGCCTACGAATACGTACGCAACTGGCGGCTTAACGAGGGCTTGGCCGGCCGCACCGAAGGTGCCCCAAGCGACGAAGGTGGAGCCATGTCACGTTTGCGCAACACACGCCTGAGCAGTGAGGTGAACCTGCCGTTCGCCATGGGCAGCACAGAACATGTGCTTACCTTGGGCGGCGAGTACCTGTACGAAACCCTCAACGACCAAGGTTCGTTGCGCCCGCAAAGCTCCGACCCCACCAACAATGACAGCCTTGTGGGCTTCGATCGCAGCAGCTCGAAGGTGACCGCACGCAGTTATGCGCTGTTTGTCGAAGACAACATCATCGTTGGCGACACCACCCTTACGCCGGGCCTGCGTTTTGACCACCACGAAACCTTCGGTGACAACTTCAGCCCCAGCCTGAACCTGTCGCACAAGCTCACCGAAGCGCTGTCGGTAAAAGGTGGTATCGCCCGTGCCTACAAGGTTCCGAACCTGTACCAGTCCAACCCCAACTACCTGCTGTACAGCCGCGGTAATGGCTGCAGCGTGCAACAGACCAACAATGGCGGCTGCTACCTGCAGGGCAACGCCGACCTCAAGCCCGAGATCAGCGTCAACAAGGAAATCGGCCTGCTGTACGACCGGGGTACCTGGCGCACCAGTGCCACCTACTTCCGCAACGACTACAAGAACAAGATCATCGGTGATACCGATGTGCTTTACACCATGGGTACCGGCAGCCGTGTGACTCAGTGGGACAACGCCGGCAAGGCGCGGGTGGAAGGTGTCGAAGGCAACTTCTTCATCGAGTTGACCCCGACCCTGGACTGGAACACCAACCTGACCTGGATGCTCGACAACGATGATCGCGAAACGGGCGACCCGCTGTCGGTGATCCCGGAATATACCGTCAACACCAGCCTCGACTGGCGCGCCACCGAGCAGCTGTCATTCCAGGTAGCGGGTACTTACTTCGGCAAGCAAAAATCGCCGACCTACAACTACCGCACCCAGCAGGACTACGACAAGACCGCCCAGCAGGACGTCGAGGCCTATGGCCTGGTGGACGTGAGCGCCGGGTACAGGTTCAATGCCAACTACGACGTGCGGGTGGGCGTGAACAACGTCTTCGACAAGCAGATCCTGCGCGGCGGCAACGCCAGCAGCTCGGGGGCAAACACGTATAACCAGCCGGGCAGGGCGGTGTTTGCTGCGCTGAATATCAACTTCTGATCAAAGGGCCGCTCTGCGGCCCAATCGCAAGTCAACCGGATCGCGAATGGCCGGCGACATTGTTGCAGCCAAACGTCTCGCAGCGTGCTAAACCATGCACCCCAGCCCGCTGCGAGAAATGCCTGGTGAAAGCCATCCGCCTGACCCTGATTTGCCATGCCCTGACCCAGGCCCAGAAGAACGGGCGCCTGCACCATACGGAGGATGGCATCCTGCCGCTAGCCCGACAGGCAGACGCCGACCGATCAGGCGTGCAACTGCTGAGTGCGCCAGAGCGGCGGGCCTGCGAGACGGCGGCGTGGTTAACGGGGGCGGTACAGGTCGAGCCGGGCTTGGCCGATTGCGACCTTGGGCGTTGGCAGGGTGTGTCGTTGAAGCAGCTACAAGCCGAGCAACCGCAGGCGTTGGCAGAATGGCTGCGGGATCCGGCCAGTGCCGTGCATGGTGGCGAGTCGTTCGCTGCGCTATGCCAGCGCCTGGCCGCTTGGCTGGCGGCCTTTGACAGGCCGGGTGACTGGCTGGCCGTGACCCACCCGATGGTCATACGCGCCATGCTGGTACAGGTGCTTGGGTGTCCGATGAGTGCCGGGCAGCGAATCGACGTGCTGCCGCTGTCACGCCTGGAACTGAGCTTTACCGGGCAGTGGCGGTTGCGCCTGGGCTAAGGCTCAGAACGCCAGCTTGTAACCGATCAGCAGCAGCATCGTTGCCAGGCAAGGTCGCAGCACGCGGTCGGAGATTCGCCCGGTGAGGTGGCTACCCAGATAGATGCCTGGCAGCGAGCCCAGCAGCAGGTAGCCCAGCAGCGACCAATCCATGTTGCCCATGCCCGCGTGGCCCAGGCCTGCTACCAAGGTCAGTGGCACGGCGTGGGCAATTTCGGTACCGACCAGGCGACGGGTGACCAGGAACGGGTACAGCAGGAACAGCGCCACTGTACCCAGGGCGCCAGCACCGATGGAGGTGAGGGTGACCATTATTCCAAGCACCACGCCGGTCAGCACCGTGAGGGTATTCAGGCTACGGTCGCTGAGGTGGTAGTGATCACCGGCATGGCGGCTGGCGAAGGCCTGCAGGCGCGATTTGAACAGGATGGCCAGCGCGGTCAGGATCAGCACCACCGCCAGGCCTTGCTTGATGATGGCGTTGAGCGCCGAAGTATCGGTGTGCAGGGTGCTGAGGAACCACAGGGTCAGCGCCGCAGCGGGCACGCTGCCCAGGCTGAGCAGGCCGGTGATCTTCCAGTCGATGTTCTTGTTGCGCGCGTGCACCCAGACGCCACTGGCTTTGGTGATCGCTGCATACAGCAGGTCGGTACCGACAGCGGTCGCCGGGTGGATACCAAACCACAACAGGATCGGGGTCATCAGCGAGCCGCCACCGACGCCGGTCATACCGACGATGAAGCCCACGACCAGGCCAGCAATGGTGAAACCGAAAGAACCTACATCCATACGCTACTCGACTGCCCAACTTTGCCCGTTATCGGATGCCAGTCAGCATATAGATTTTTTTATAGCCAAATAGACTTGTTCGTTATTAGGTTATAACCGGGTTTGCGTTGGGCGGGCGCGACCGATCAACGATCAGTCATCACCACCATGACATGGGCATCACCACCGTCATCACTTTCCGACAGGTAGATGTGCCCCACCTGGCTGTCGAAATACGCCGTCTCCTGCGGCCCGATGCT
Source organism: Pseudomonas sp. GLN_2 (assembly GCF_043106005.1). Taxonomy (NCBI): domain Bacteria; kingdom Pseudomonadati; phylum Pseudomonadota; class Gammaproteobacteria; order Pseudomonadales; family Pseudomonadaceae; genus Pseudomonas; species Pseudomonas sp. GLN_2. Next base: position 8,054 of record NZ_JBICMC010000045.1, read on the forward strand.
GACCGCTTCGCCGGTCTCGAACTCGATGCGCACGCGCCCGCTCAGCACCAGCGCGAACTCTTGCCCGGGGTGGCGAATAAAATCGTCGAACTGGCCGCGTTCCCGGGCAATGATGCGGGCATAAGCCGGTGTCATGCGTCGTGCGGGGAAATCTCCGGCAATTGGATAATAGTCGTAGGTGCCGGTCGAATAACCCGCCGCTGCGGGCAGTGAGTCGACCACCACGGTCACCGGCACCGGGGCGCTGACCGTGCCGCTGGCGCGGAACAGCTGGGCAATATCGACATTCAGCGCCCGCGCAGCAGCGGCCAGTTTTTCATAGCTGACCGACACCTGCGCCAGTTCCATCTTCGACAACGTGGACAGCGGCACGCCACTGGCTTCGGACAATTGCTTGAGTGTCATCTGGCGCGCCTTGCGCACCTGGCGCAGGCGCTGGCCCACTACTGCACGGTCAAGCTGGGGTAGAGCTGAAGGCATTCAGGGATCTCGGCATGCGGTGTTGGTCGGGCATCTTACCTTGGACCCTTGCGCATTTCTAAATTCTCATATATTAGAATTCTCATAAATGATAATTAGCCTGGCAGGAGCGTGCATGACCCCGACCTACGACACCCTGATCATCGGTGCTGGCATCGCCGGCGCCTCGCTGGGCTACCGCCTGGCCGGCCAGCAGCGTGTGCTGCTGGTCGAGCGTGAATCGCAGCCTGGCTACCATTCCACCGGGCGTTCGGCGGCCATGTTCATGGAGGCTTACGGCACCCCACAGATCCAGGCACTGACCCGCGCCAGCCGAGCCTTCTACGAAGCGCCACCGCAGGGCTTCTGTGAGCACCCGCTGCTGGAGCCGCGAGGCTGTCTGTATGTGGCCAGCCTGGAGCAACGTGAACTGCTTGAGCAAACTTACGCGCAGAACCTGGCCAATGGCACAGAGGTCAGCCTGCTGGACCGGGACGCGGCCTTGGCACTGATACCCAGCCTGCGTGGCGAAACCCTGGCCGGCGCGGTGCTTGAGCCTGGTGCGATGGACCTTGATGTACATGCCTTGCACCAAGGCTTCTTGCGTGGTTATCGCACTGCCGGCGGTGAACTGCGCTGCAACGCCGAGCTGATCCAGGCCTGGTACCTGGACGGCGTGTGGCAGGTGGAGTTGGCTGATGGCAGCCGTCTGCAGGCCCGATGTCTGGTCAATGCTGCAGGTGCCTGGGCGGACCGTGTGGCCGAGCAGTGCGGGGTGGCGCGCATCGGCTTGCAACCGTGCCGACGTAGCGCGTTCACCTTCCCCGGCCCGGCAGAACAAAACTTTGCCCGCTGGCCTGCAGTGATTGGCGTCGATGAAAGCTTCTACTTCAAGCCTGATGCCGGCCAACTGTTGGGGTCTCCAGCCAATGCCGACCCGGTTGAGCCACAGGATGCCGCGCCCGAGGAGTTCGACGTGGCCTTGGGTATTTACAACATTGAAGCCATGACCACCTTGGCGATCCGCCGCCCTAGCCACACCTGGGCCGGGCTGCGTTCGTTCGTTGCCGACGGCGACCTGGTGATCGGCTTCGATGCGCATGCACCCGCGTTTTTCTGGCTGGCGGCCCAGGGTGGCTATGGCATCCAGTCGGCAGCGGGCGCCTCGCGCCTGGCCGCCGACTTGCTGATGGGCCAGCCCGTGTGTCCCGACCTTGTCAGCCAGGGCGTGGCGCCCGAGCGCCTGTCCCCGGCCCGTTTCCAGCAACCTTGAAAGGAGCATCCCATGAGCAATGACATTCAACGTTTCCCCAGCAGCTTGCCGTTCCCGTTTTCCCGCGCCGTAAAGGCCGGTGGCTTTCTGTTCCTCTCCGGGCAGGTGCCGATGAGCGCTGGCGGCGAAGTGGTGCGCGGTGATATCCAGACCCAGACCCGTGCTGCCTGCGAGCGCATCGCCGAAAGCCTGGAGGCCTGTGGCGCGCGTCTCGACCAGGTGGTGAAGGCCACGGTCTGGCTGTCGGACATGCGCCATTTCGCCGGCTTCAACGAGGTGTACAAGGCGTTCTTCGGCGCGGCGCTACCGGTGCGTTCCACCGTGGCTTCGGCGTTGGCCCTGGGCGTGGATGTGGAGATCGAAGTGCAGGCGTTCGTCGGCGACGCCTGACAGGGCAAAGAGCCCGTGTAGAGGCGGCCTTGTGTCGCGATGGGCTGCAAGGCCGCCCCTACGAACGGTATGCGACGGCGACGACAAAACAACAATAAATCCAGAGGTTCACATGCAAGAGCAGCTGAAGATCGCCGGCGCATTTGTCGGCGTGATCGTGGGGGCGGGGTTCGCTTCAGGGCGGGAACTGTTGTTGTTCTTTGTCGATTTCGGCGTGTGGGGGTTGGCTGGCGCGTTGGTCAGCGCCGCCTTGTTCACCTTCCTCGGCATGGCGTTGGCGGGGCTGGGCAATCGCCAGCAGGCCACCTCGCACAAGGATGTGATCCTGGCCATCTGCGGCCGTCACCTGGGCATGTTCGTCGACTGGTTGATCACCTTTTTCATGTTCGCCGTCACCGTGGTCATGCTGGCCGGTGGTGGTGCCTTGCTGGAGCAGCAGTTCGGCATCCCGGCCCTGACCGGCAGCGTGCTGGTGACGCTGGTGGTAGTCGGTATCGTGTGCCTGGACGTGCGCAAGATGATACTTGCAATTGGCGCCATCACCCCCTTGCTGATCCTGGTGGCTTCGGCAATAGCGCTGTATGCCGTGATCACCCGCGAGCAGAGCTTTGCTGCGCTCGATCAGGTGGCCAGCCAGCAACAGGCTGGCACCCGCCATTGGCTGCTGGGGGCGTTCTTGTATGTGTCGTATAACATCGTCGCGGGTGCGCCGATCCTGGCCATTCTGGGCGGTTCGGCCAAGGGCGAGAAAGCTGCGGTGTGGGGAGGCCTGCTCGGTGGTGCAGCGCTAGGCGGCCTGATGCTGGTGATGAGTGCCGGGCTGCTGTCGCGCCTGGACAGTGTGGCCGACCAGCCGATGCCGATGCTGTCGATTGCCAACGAAGTGTCACCACTGCTGGGGCTGGTGATGTGCCTGATCATCTTCGGCATGATCGTCAACACCGCGGTGGGCACGCTGTTTTCCTTCCTCTCGCGGCTGTTGCCGGCGGGCACGACGAAGTTTCGCTGGGGCTCGGTGGTGACCGGGGTGGTGGCCTTCGGCTGTAGCCTGGTGGGGTTCATCAGCCTGGTGGGTGAGGTGTACCCGTTCTTCGGTTACCTGGGCTTTGTGCTGATGACGGCGGTATTGCTGGCCTGGGTACGGCGGGGCAGGGCTGGGAAGGCGGTGGCTGCATAAGGGGCTGGTACAGGCGACAACAGGCATAGGCCGTTGCCGCCTGAACCCGGCGTTTAAATCCTGAAGCTGCCCACCAACTGCTTCAAACGCCCAGCCTGCTGGGCCAGCTGGTCGCAATGGCGCAGGGTCTCGTTGAGGTTCTCCACCCCTTGCTGGTTCAGGGCGTTGATCTGGGTGATGTCCAGGTTGAGGCTCTCGACCACGGCAGTCTGTTCTTCGGTCGCTGTCGCCACCGACTGGTTCATGCCATCGATTTCGCCAATGCGCTGGGTCACGCTGGCCAGGCGTACGCCGGCCTGGTTGGCCACCTGCACGGTCTGCTCGCTGGAAACCTGGCTGGTGTTCATGGTGTGCACCGCTTCGCGCGAGCCCACCTGCAGGCTGGTGATCATGCGGTGGATTTCTTCCGCCGACTCCTGGGTACGGTGCGCCAGGTTGCGCACCTCGTCGGCCACCACGGCAAAGCCACGGCCGGCTTCACCGGCACGGGCCGCTTCGATGGCGGCGTTCAGTGCCAGCAGGTTGGTCTGCTGGGAAATACCCTTGATCACGTCGAGGATCTTGCCGATTTCGTCGGTGCTGGCGTTGAGCGTTTCGATCTGCGCGCACGACTCGCTGATCCGTTGCGACAGAGCCGTCATGGCGCTGATGGCTTCTTCAACCACTTCACGGCCACCGTGCGCCTGTTCGCTGGCACCGCTGGCATGTTGCGAAGCATCTGCGGCATTGCGGGCGATTTCCTGGGTGGCGGCGCCCAGTTCGTTGATGGCCGCAGCGACGCTGTTGGTGCGCATGCTCTGTTCTTCAGAACCGCTGATCGACGCATTGGACGCACTGACCACTTTTTCCGAAAGATCATGCACCAGGCGGGTGGCCGAGGACACTTCGCTGATCGAGGCATGGATACGCTCGACAAAGCGGTTGAACGAGGTCGCCAGTTCGCCGAACTCGTCCTTGTTCTGCACGGCCAGGCGGCGGGTAAGGTCACCTTCACCCTCGGCGATGTCGCGCATGGCGCGGCCCATAGTGGTCAGCGGGCTCATCAGCACCGGAATCAGCAGGCCGAGCAGGCCGGCGATGGCGGCCACGGCAATCAGCATGGCAATGATCGCCGAGGTGCGGAACTGGCTGAGCGCGGCATAGGCCTTGTCCCTGTCGATCGACAGCCCGATGTACCACTGCGCCGAAGGCAGGCCGGCCACCGGGGCGAACGAGATGATGCGGTCCTGGCCGTTGAGGGTGACATCCTGCATGCCGGCGGCAACCCGCAGGTTGCTGCCTGGGTAGATGTCCTTGAGGTTTTTCATCACCTGGTCTTTGTTAGGGCTCACGATCACCTGGCCATTGGCGTCGGCCAGGAAGGCGTGACCGATGCCGCCGAAGTCGACCGAGTTGATGATCTCGACGAGTGTGTCGAGGGTAACGTCACCGCCGACCACACCGATCAGTTCGCCATTGCGCTTGCTTTTCACCGGCGTGGCGATGGTCACCATCAGGCCACCGACTGCCCCCTGGTACGGGGCGGTCAGCACGGTCTGCCCGGCGTTGGCGGCGGCGCCATACCAAGGGCGCTGGCGCGGGTCGTAACCGGCGGGCATCTGGGCATCCGGGCGCTGGGTAAATTCGCCGTTGGCCTGGCCCAGGTAGGTGAACAGGAAATTACGCGTGTAGGACGGCTGCTCGATCAGCCCTGCCAAGGTGTCGCCGGCGCCTTGCTGACCGATGTCCTGGGCCAGGTTCTCCAGCACCAGAATGCGCCCGCTCATCCAGTTCTGCACACTGCTGGCGGTCAGTGCACCGGACTGCTGCACCGAGGCTTCGATATTCTGGCGGATGGTATTGCGTTGCAGGTAGTCGTTGTAGAGCGTGAACAGGGCAAATGCCAGGACCACGACGCCGCAGGCGCTGAGCAGGATCTTGTGGCGAAATTTCAGGTTCATGTTTCGAGACCTTGAGCCAATGAGGGGAGGGCGCAGCGCGCTCATGACGCGATGCGGGGCCTGTCGACCGAGATATCGGCTCGAGGGGTAAAAGATTGAAGTGCTTAGAGAAATTTCTTACAGGCGTTTCGACGGACGGCAGTCACGGGTCAGCCAACTGCTCGATCAGCAGGCGTGCGGCTTGCTGCAGCGGCTGTTGTTTGCGCCACAGGATGTGCACGGGCAGTTGCAGCGCGTTGTGTGTATTGCGGAACTCCAGGCGCACCAGGCGCCCGCTGGCCAGCAGCGGCGCGACCCGCGACAACGGCAGATCACCCCAGCCCAAGCCCGCTTCAACCATCTGCAGCGCCAGGTCGAAGCTGTCGGTGGACCAGTGTGTGGCGCCGATCAGCGGGCGAGGGTCAGCCAGAGGCAGATCGCGGCTGCGCACCAGAATCTGACGCACCTGGGTCAGGTCCTCAAGGTAGTGGATACGCCCCTCACGCAAGGCCGGGTGGGCCGGCGACAGGATGGCTACCAGCGACTCCATGCCGATGTGCTGGAAGCCGCGACGGGCATCGACCTGCAGGCCGGCAAAGGCTATGCAGAGGTCGGCACGACCGCTGTCCAGCAAGTGCAGGGCTTCTTCCTGCGGGGCGCTGAGCAGGGCAATGTCCAGCAAGGGGTGGCGCTCACCGAGGTTGGCGATGGCCGCCAGCAGCGGGCGGTGATCGATGTCGGGTACCACCGCCAGGGTCAGGCTGCTCTCCAGTCCTTGGGACAACTCCAGGGCATGAACCTGCAGCAGTCCCAGTTGTTCGGCAATCAGCCTGGCGTGTGGCTCCAGGGCCAAGGCCTGTGCGGTTGGCCGAACTTCACGCGGGCCACGTTCGAACAGGCTGTAGCCAAGTTCTGCTTCAAGGTTGCCAATGGCCATGCTCACGGCTGAAGGCACGCGCTTAAGGGCACGTGCAGCGGAAGAAAACGAACCGTGGTCGAGCACGGCCAGAAACAGCTGGATGTTGTCGCTGGAAAAGTTCATGGCAGCCTCCTGTCAGTTGATCTGACAGCTGCTGACTTTTGCTGTCAAGTGCATTGAAGCATGATCGCCGCGTCGCTTTTTGTCTTTGGAGGTAACCTGGGTGCAGGGATTGAAACGCAAGCTGCTCTACGTGACTTTCTATGAACTGATCGGGCTGTGCATGTCGACCCTCGGGCTGGCCTACCTGTCAGATACGCAGGCGTCACATACCGGGCCCTTGGCGGTGATGATCACCACCATCGCCATGCTCTGGAACCTGATCTACAACACCCTGTTCGAGTACTGGGAGAGCCGCCAGGCCAAGCGGGGACGCAGCGTGGCGCGGCGAGTGGTGCATGCCATCGGCTTCCAGTTGACCCTGGTGGTTTACTTGATTCCGCTGATTGCCTGGTGGCTGGACATGACATTGCTGGAGGCGCTGCTGGTGGATATGGCGTTCATCATCCTGGTGCCGTGCTACACCTTTGCCTACAACTGGGCGTTTGATCGTGTGTTTGGCTTGCCAAGGTCTGCCCTGGCCGCAGCTTGATACAGCCTTGCGCTGCGAAGGAGCCGGCACAGGCCGCCACTAAGGTGGCAGGCGAATGATCAAAGGCGCCTGCTGCTGCTCGACCTGCTGCTCAACCGGCCGCGGCGCACTGGCCAGCAAGCTGTCCTCAACCTGCCCCGACAGGTAATAGACCCCCGCCATGGCCCCGCTCTGGCGGTTCTCCATCAACTCCTGCCATTCCTGGTTCAACGCCACGTTCAGGATCACCCGCAGTTGTTCGACCATCTGCGGGTGATCACGGTCATGGGTCATCATCCCGTAACCGGCTGCAGCAATCGAAATCATCGCCCCTGCCACCTTGCCCACTGCCGATGCCACGGCACTGGCGATACCGCGTGGGGCCAGGGTGGCGCCAAGCTTTTCGCTGGCCTGGGTGGCCACCGAGTTGAGCCCGACATCGGTCCTGCCGGGGCCTTTGCTGGCCTGCTGATGCAAGTGCTGGCGCATGGCTTGCCAGGCCGGCTGCTGGTCCAGTGACTTGGCCCGCAGCAGCTGATACAGGCTGGCATTGCGCGCATCCGGTGGCCCCAGGGCGATGGCGGGGATACGGTTGAGGCGCTGGCTGAACTGCTCGGGCGGCGCGTTGTAACGGCTGATGATGGCCGGCAGTTGCTGGCCGAGCAGTTGCAGGTACAGTTCGCAGGCGCGGTCGCGGATGCCCTCGGGGTTGATCTGCTCGGCTACCGGCTCGATCACCCGCGCGTGATACTGCTCTTGCAGGTACAGGGCCAGGCGTTTTTCTGCCGGTTCCCGACCCTCGCCACTGTCGAGCTTGTACCAGGCCACCTTGAGGGTCAGCCACTGCTGGGTCCAGTAACCCGTGAACCAGGGGATGAAGTCGCTTTCGGTGCGTTGCTGCACTTGCTCCTTCCACACCCGCATGGAGCGCCGGGCATAGTCGTTGGCCGAGCCGGCGGCACCGGCCGAGGCTTCTATCAGTTCCTGGTCGATGCGTTGCCAGGCCGCGGGAGTGAGTATTGTGGGCGGCGGCGGGGCAGGGGGGCGCTTGCTGGCACAACCGCCGAGGGCCAGTAGAAGGCAGAGCAACAGGAGGACTCGAGAACTCACGCGACCGCCTCCCTGGTAGAGGCTGGGGTGGTTCTCGAAGTATAGGGTGGGGTTATTGGGGCTGCTGTGCAGCCCATCGTCCGTATCCGCTCAGATGCAAATAGTAGCGTGAGCGCGGCCTGCGTGGGAGCGATCGCGTCCGTTTGGTCGGGTTATTCCAGGTCCAGCTTTTCCTCCAGACGGTCAAGGTGCCTGTGCATCAACCCCAGCGCCGCTTCGGCATCACCTTGCTCCACGGCATCGATGATTGCCGCATGCTCTTCCCACGCGCAGTGATCGCAGCACGGCGTTTCGTAGCGAGCGATGATCAGCGAGGTCATCGGCACCAGCCCATTGAGAAATCGCGCCAGTGGTGCATTGGCCGCCACCTGCGCCAGTTTCAGGTGGAACTCGCCGCCCAGGCGGATCGCTGCGCAGCGTTCGCCACGCTCATGGTGCTGGCGCTCACGCTCCACCAGTTGCCGTAGCTGGCGCACCTGCGCCGGCCGGGCGCGTTGCGCGGCCAGGGTGATCAGCGTGGTTTCCGCCAGACGCCGGGCACTGAGCACCTGACGTGCCTGGTCTGGGTCGGGTGCAGCCAGATGTGCGGTGTGGCTGGGGCGCTGTACCACCACCTGCTGGTCGGACAGGCGCCCCAGCACGCGGCGGATCACCGTGCGGCTGACACCAAAGGCATGGCCCAGTGCCTGTTCGGGCAACAGACTGCCCGGCGGCAGGCGCTGTTCGAGAATGGCGTCGAACAGCCGCGGATAAATCTGCTCGGCCGACAGGCGGGTTTCGCCGGCCGCGAGCAGGGCAGGCAAGTGGGGGGCGGCGTTCATGGGCACTCTCCTGAGGTCATGGATGTGGATGTTCGTCCGGGATATTCAACGCGATGCCCATGCGCAGCCCTTCGGCCACGATGTGCTGACGCATCTGGGCACTGGCCTGGGCGCTGCTGCGTTCGCGAATGGCGCGCACCACCGCTTCGTTTTCCTTCAGCCGCGCGGCCAGGTGCTCTGGCGAGTTGCGCAGCATGTCGGCGCTTTGCTTCAGGGCATTGCCGGTCTGCTGCACCACGCTCTGGAAAATCGGGTTGGTGGTCAGGGCGAACAGCGCCTCATGGAAGGCAATGTAGGCTTTGACCCCGGCCTCGCTGTCATCGGCCTCCAGCGCTTCGCGCATGTCCATCAGGGTCAGGCGCAACTGGCCGATGTCCTGGCTGTTGGCCGACTGCGCCACCAGGCCGACGATGAACGGTTCGAGTGTGTAGCGCAGTTCCAGCACGTCGGCCAGGCTGGCCGCTGCGCTGGTTTCCACGCCCGAAGCCTGGGCATCGGCATCCAGCACCAACACGCCCTTGCCGGGTAACGAGCGCACCAGGCCCAGTGTTTCCAGCACGGTTACCGCTTCGCGCAGGCTGGGGCGGCTGATGCCCAGTTGTTCGGCCAGTTCGCGCTGGCCTGGCAGCATGTCGCCGGTGCGCCATTGGCCGCGGGCCAGGGCCTGGCGGAGTTTTTCCACCACTGAGTTGACGACGGTTGATGAGCTGATCACGTTTCGCTCCTGGAAGGGCCGGCATCAATGCCGGCCACGTTCGCTCAGAATTCCTGTTGATGGGCATTGGGTTGCTTGCGGGGCGTGGGGGCAAAGCCAGGCTTGCCGTCGAGTACGTTCTGCGCACGCTCCAGGTCAATGTCCTTCTCCCAACGGGCAATGGCCACGGTGGCCACGCAGTTGCCGATCAGGTTGGTCAACGCCCGGCCGATACCCATGAACCAGTCCACCGCCAGCACCAGTACCAGGCCAACCACAGGGATCGCCGGTACCGCAGTCAGGGTGGCGGCAAGAATCACCAGTGCCGAGCCTGGGATGCCGTGAGCCCCCTTGGAAGTCACCAGCGACACCAGCAGGATGGTCAGCAGGTCGGTCATTTCCAGTGGCGTGCCGGTGGCGTTGGCGATGAACACGATCGCCAGGGTGAGGTAGATGGAAAAACCATCGAGGTTGAACGAGTAGCCGGTGGGGATCACCAGACCAACCGTGGAACTGCCGATGCCCAGGTGCTCAAGCTTGCGCATGATCTGTGGCAGTACGGCGTCGGAAGAGGCGGTGCCCAGGACGATGGTCAGCTCTTCACGCAGGTACTTGATCAACGGCAGCAGTTTCAGGCCCGACAGGCGCATGACGGTGCCCAGCACGATCAGCACGAAGCCGGCACAGGTCAGGTAGAACAGCGCCACCAGCCCGCCCAGGTGCTGCAGCGACGCCAGGCCGTACTTGCTGGTGGTGAAGGCAATGGCGCCGAACACGCCGATCGGCGCCAGGCGCACGATCATGCCCATGATGCGGAAGATCACATGGCTCAGTTCGTTGATCAGTCGCGAAATGCCGGCGGCCGAGTCACCCACCAGGTTCAGCGCGCTGCCGAACAGCACCGAGAACAGCAGCACCTGAAGAATGTTGTTGTCGGCGAAGGCACCGATCACCGAGGTGGGGATCAGGTCCATGAAGAACGCCGTGGCGCCATGGATGTGCTGGCCGCGCTCGGCCAAGCCGTTGGCATCGGCGGCGGACAGTTGATCCAGGTGAATGTTGGCACCGCTGCCAATGCCACTGGTGAAGGCGAACACCAGGCCGATCACCAGCGCCAGGGTCGTCAGCACTTCGAAGTAGATCACCGACTTCAGGCCGATGCGGCCGACCTTTTTCAGGTCACCCGCACCCGAAATGCCGCTGACCACCACGCAGAACACGATCAGGCCGATGAGCATCTTGATCAGCTTGATGAAGCCGTCGCCGAGGGGTTTGAGTTGCAGGGAGAGGTCGGGGAAGCTCAGACCGCAGGCGATGCCGAGGGCAAGGCCGAGTACGACTTGCAGGAAAATCGAACGCGAGCACCATTTGAGCATGGGAGGAGTCTCTGATCGGTGTCCTTGCTTCGGTAGCCGCACGGGGCGAAAGAGCGCAGGACTTAATTATTGTGGTCTTACCGGTTTGTTCAGCGCGAGGCCATAAAAGCGCGAAAAATACCTGATTGCAAGGTTTTTTGGCCTTACCGGTCTGACCAGTTGTGGGGCAATCCAGCCTGCCATGCTCTAGTTCGGTGCGTGCCGTAAAAGGGGGCGCTTGAAATAGCTCAGGGCTTGGCCAGTGCCTGATCCACCGCTGCAATCAGCTTGCCAAGATCTTTGGGTGGGGCGTTGTGGATGACACCGAACAGGTAGGCGCGCTGCTCCTCTTCGTCGTCCGGTTCAGCGAAGAAGTCCTTGGGCTTGACGCCCAGCACCTGGGCAAACGCCATGATTGCATCGATGCTGGGGGTGTAGGTGCTGGTTTCGAAACGGCTGATGGTCTTGGGGTCGAAGCCGGTTCGTTCAGCCAGTTGTGCCTGGGTCAGGCCCGCCAGCTTGCGGTAGCGGCGCAGGGCGATACCCAAAGCTGATCTCGTCATCGCTTAATTCCCATTTAGAATCAAGAACTTAACGATATCTATCAATGTGGCGCAACGCCATGATCGATCACCTTTGTTTTATTTATGTGATGAATTTCGTAGAATTCATGGCTTGACCGGTCAGTCATCGTCACCTTCCTCGTACCGTTCGGCCTCATGCCGTAACGGCAGGAAGCGCTTTTGCCCATTGGAACGGATGCTCATGAATCGGTTCCGATGGCCGTCGATGTACTGGGTACCGGCTTGTCATCGAATGGAGTCTCATCGTGCGCCTCAACCTGCCGGTAACCCCGGTCGAGCAACGTTTCCCCCCCGATCAGCGGCTGATTTCTGCTACCGATACCGCCAGCCTGATCACCTACTGCAACCCTGAGTTTGCCGCCATCAGTGGCTACAGCGAGGCCGAACTGATCGGCAGCCCGCACAACCTGGTGCGCCACCCGGACATGCCGCCGGCGGTGTACGAGTTGATGTGGCGCTACCTGAAAGCCGGCAAGAGCTGGATGGGTATCGTCAAGAACCGCTGCCGTAACGGCGACTACTACTGGGTCAATGCCTACGTCACGCCCATCCTGGAAGGTGGGCGGGTCGTGGGTTACGAGTCGGTGCGCGTATGCCCCACGCGGGAGCAAGTAGCCCGTGCCGAAGCCCTCTATGCGCGGCTGCGCAACGGTCAGGCGACATTGTCGGCGCCGCGCCGTCTGAGCTTGCTGACGCAGGCCCTGGCCTTGCCACTGGCCGGTGGGCTGCTGGCGGTGGGTGCCAATCAGTTGTGGCCTGGCCTGGTGGGGCAGGGGCTGACCGTGGGGCTGTTCGTGGCATGCGGTCTATGGGCGCGCAATGCCCTCGGGCGGCAGCTGCAGCAGATCGTGCAGGGGGCCGAAGGTGCCTTCGCCGACCCGGTTGCAGCCTTGACCTACAGCGACCTGTCGGGTGCTGCCGGGCAGTTGCAACTGATGCTGATCAGCGAAGAGGCACGCCTGAAAACCGCATTGACGCGGCTAAGCGATCTGGCCGGGCAAATGGCCGTGGCCGCTCGTGATGCCGGGCAGTTGTCGCGCAGCACCGAGGCGGCATTGCTGGAGCAGCGTGCCGAAACCGACCTGAGCGCCACTGCAATGAACCAGATGGCCGCCTCCATTGGCGAAGTCGCCAACCACGTGCAGTTGACCGCCGCCGAGGCACACACGGCGCACCTGCTGGCCGAGCAAGGTAGCCAGGTGGCCGACGCCAGCGGCACGGCCATTCGTAACCTGGCCAGCACTGTGACGCAGATCAACCAGGCGGTCAGCCACCTGGCGGGTCAGACCGGCGCCATCGCCGAGGCAGCCGGGATGATCCGCGGCATTGCCGAGCAAACCAACCTGCTGGCCCTCAACGCCGCCATCGAGGCTGCCCGTGCGGGCGAGCAGGGCCGGGGCTTTGCCGTGGTCGCCGACGAGGTCCGGGCATTGGCCGACAAGACCCGCCAGTCCACCCTGCACATCCAGGCCATCATCGATGCCCTGCGCAGTGGCGCCGAGGAAGCCGTGGCGATCGCCAGCCGAGGTATCGACGGTGCCGAGCAAGGCGTTGCCCAGGTGCAGGAAGCCCGACAGGCGCTGCATGGCATTCGTGACGCGGTACAGCGCATCAGCGACATGAGCCAGCAGATGGCCACCGCCTCGCAGCAGCAGTCGGCGGTGGCAGAAGATGTTTCGCGGCAGATCAACGGCGTAGCCGGTATTGCCCAGCACAGCGCCCACAGCGCCAACGCCGCCGCCTCGCGCGGTACCGAACTGGAACATGTGTGCGCCGGATTGCGCGCCCTGGTGGAGCGCTTCAACCGCTAAGGCAGGATGCTTTATGGATGATAACTATCGCGCGGCCGTGGACGCGGCCGCAATCTTTTCGGAAACCGACCTGCGTGGGAACATCACCTACGTCAATCAGCAGTTCTGCAGCATCTCGGGCTACAGCCGTGAAGAACTGTTGGGGGCCAACCACCGCATCCTCAATTCCGGGCTGCATGAACCGACGTTCTTTGTCGGCATGTGGCGGGCTTTGGTCGCCGGGCGGGTGTGGAAGGGCGAAATCTGCAACCGGTCCAAGGACGGTTCGTTGTACTGGGTCGACAGCACCATGGTGCCACTGGTCGATCCGCTGACAGGCCAGGTGCGCAAGTATGTGTCGATCCGCTTTGACGTCACGGAGAAGCGCCAGCTGCTGCATACCTTGCAGTGGCGGGTGGGCCACGATGTGCTCACCGGCCTGCCTAACCGCGCCTACCTGTCCGACCTGCTGAACCAGGCCCTGGCCTACTCGCGCTGCGAAGGCATCTCGCTGGCGGTGTGCATGCTCGACCTGGATGGTTTCAAGGCGGTCAACGACGGCTATGGGCATGCCGTGGGTGACCTGCTGCTGGTGGAAGTGGCGCAGCGCCTGAAGAGTATCCTGCGTGGTGGGGATGCCGTGGCCCGGCTGTCGGGCGACGAATTCGTGCTGATCCTGCGCGATGTCGATGATGAGCACCAGCTGCATGCAGCCCTGCAGCGGGTATTGCGTGCCTTGGCAGCGCCCTGTGTGGTGCGTGAGCATACACTGTCGCTCAGCGCCAGTATCGGCGTGACCCTGTACCCGCAGGATGACGAAGATGCCGACACCCTGGTGCGCCACGCCGACCAGGCCATGTATGTGGCCAAGCAGCGCGGGCGCAACCGTTACCACCTGTTCGACGTGTCGCAGGAACAGGAGCTCAAGGCCACCCACCAGACCGTGGCGCGCGTGCGCCGGGCGCTGCGCAACGGTGAGCTGTGTCTTTACTACCAGCCCAAGGTCAACCTGCGCAGTGGCAAGGTACTGGGCTTCGAGGGCTTATTGCGCTGGCAGCGGCCAGGCCGTGGTGTGGTGCCGCCAGGCGATTTCCTGCCCTGGGTAGAGCAGACCGACCTGATCGTCGAAATCGGCGAGTGGGTGATCGGGCAGGCGTTGAGCCAGTTGCAGGCCTGGCAGCGCCAAGGGCAGCCCTGGTCGCTGAGCGTGAATATTGCCGCGCGGCATTTGCAGCGCAATGACTTTGCCGAACGCCTGCAGCAGTTGCTGGCAGCGTACCCGGCGGTGGACCCGGCGCTGCTGGACCTGGAAATCGTCGAGTCAGTGGCCATCGACAACCTGCAGCATGTCAGCCGCTGCCTGGATGCCTGCCGTGCGTTGGGTGTGCGTTTCTCGCTGGACGATTTCGGCACCGGTTATTCGTCCTTGAGTTACCTGAAACGCTTGCCGACCCAGACGATCAAGATCGACCAGTCGTTCGTGCGTGACATCCTTCATGACCAGGACGACCTGGCGCTGACGGAGGCGGTGATCGGCCTGGCGCGGGCGTTTGGCCGCGAGGTGATTGCCGAGGGGCTGGAGAGTGTCGAGCACGGTCGGGTACTGATGGGCCTGGGCTGCGAGCTGGCGCAGGGTTACTGCATCGCCCGGCCGATGCCCGCCAGTGACGTGCAAGCCTGGGCGCAGGCCTACCGGCAGCCAGTGCAGTGGCGTGACCCTTGAAGGCCATCAGCGGGCCGTGGTCTTGAGCTGCACGGGGGCACCACCTGCTGTCGATCAGGGGTGGCTTCGAAAACCTGCTGTGCGGCGCGCTTCAGGGCCAATCGATTCATCGCCCACGCAGCCGCTTGTACAGTGTGGTGCGGCTGATACCCAGTCGGCGGGCCACCGCCGACAGGTTGCCATTGGCTTGCTCGACCAGGCTCTGCAGGTCCGTCTCTTCAGTCGCTATCGGCACCGGTGTTTTCGACTCGGCCAGAAAACCCGCTGGAAGGTGCTCGACGCCGACTGGCCCGTTGGCCGCCAGGGCCAACGCCACCTGTAGCACACTCACCAGTTCGCGCAGGTTGCCCGGCCAGGGGTGTTGATCGAACAGGTCGATTATGGCCGGGGGCAGCCGCGCAGGTTGCCCGGGCTCGCGGTAGCGGGCATGCACCTGCTCAATCAGCTGGCGCCGGTCAGCGCGTTCGCGCAGGGGAGGCAGCACCAGTGTCAGGCCGGCGATGCGGTAGTACAGGTCCTGGCGAAAGCGCCCGGCGCGCACTTCTTCGGCCAGGTTGCGATTGCTCGCCGACACCACGCGGATATCCACCGGCACCGGTTCGCCACTGCCCAGCGGCTGGATGCTGCGCGACTGCAGTACGCGCAGCAGGCGGGCCTGGGTGGGCAGTGGCATGTCGCCAATCTCATCCAGAAACAGGATGCCGTGGTCGGCCTTGCGGATCAGCCCCGGGTTGCCCTTGTGGTGGGCGCCGGTGAACGCGCCTTTGTCATAGCCGAACAGTTCCGACTCCACCAGTTCGGCCGGGATCGCCGCACAGTTTACGGCGACCAGCGGCTGCCTGGCGCGGCTGCTGGCCCGGTGAAGGGTGTCGACGAACACTTCTTTGCCTACGCCTGTTTCGCCCTCCACCAACACCGGGATGTCCTTTTCCAATAGCAGGCCGGCTTGTTTCAAGGCTTTTTCCAGGCGCGGCTCGGCGTTGCCGGCTTCGGGGCGTCGAGGGGTTTCGCGTGGGGGGTGCCACTGGCAGTGAAAGCGGTTGCGCCCGGTGGCCTGCAGAGCGAAGGGCTGTTGTCGGGGATGGCTGAGCAGCTGTTGCAGGGGTAACTGGAACAGTTGCTCGATGTTTTGCTGCAGCGGGTCTACGCCGAGCAGGCTATCGGCCCGGTGATTGGCAGCCAACACCTGTCCGCGCTCATCGAACACCAGCAGGCCGGCCCAAGGGCTGTCGAGGTTGTCGGAGGCGCTGTTGAAGATCAGTTGTGCATGCTGGTCAGCATGTTCGGCGAGGATCAGGCGGTTTTCCAGGCTCTGGCCCATCATGCGCACCAGCCCAAGCGTCTGGCTGGCCGGCAGGTAGCCGTCGCTGGCTACATCGAGCACCCCGACCAGCTGCCGTGCGGCGTCGAACAGGGGGGCGGCGGCGCTGGACATGTAGCGGTTCTGACGCAGGAAGTGTTCGTCCTGGCCGACGTGAATCGCTTCGGCGCAAATCAGTGTGGTGCCCAGGGCATTGGTGCCGACGCCACGTTCGTGCCAATGGGCGCCGGCGCTGAAACCATGGTGCTGGCGCGGTTCGATGAAACGCCGCGAGCCCCAGCTGTCGAGCAGGCAGCCGCTGGCATCGGCCAGCATCACCAGGTAGCTGGCGTTACCCAAGAGGTGCGCATAGTGCGGTAGCACTTCCTCGCGGGTCAGGCGTAGCAGGTTTTGGCGCCGCTCCAGCAGGGCGCTGAGCTCGGCGCGGGACAGGCAGTCAAAATCCGGCGCATGCTGCGGCTGCAGGCCGTGGTCGCGGCAGCGGTCCCAGGAAGCCTGGATCAGGCGGGTGTGGGTCGAAGCGGATGCGGCCATGGGCCTGTCCTGTGTGATTGTTGTCATGGGTCGACCGCCGTTCAGTGTTGTTCACGGCTGTTCATTGTCAAACTGGCCAGTGTCCAGTTGTGCAGTGATTGTGTTCACGTGCGCGCCCGCTATTTGCCAGCGCTGCCACCCAGGCCCCGGGCCAGAGCACTGGGGAAGGACTGGCACGGAACTGGCTGTACCCGGCAGACAACAATCACAAAAAGGCCACGCCATGTCCCTGGTGCTGGAGCAGGTCAGCCGTAGCGTCGACAACCAGCCGTGGATCGTCGATGCGACACTGCGTTTCGAGCCCGGTTCGTTCAATGTGCTGCTGGGTCGCACCCTGGCCGGCAAGACCAGCCTGATGCGCCTGATGGCCGGGCTGGACCGTCCGGACCGGGGGCGGGTGCTGATGGATGGCCAGGACGTCACCGGTGTGCCGGTGCGTCAGCGCAATGTGTCGATGGTGTATCAGCAATTCATCAATTACCCGACCTTGAGCGTGTACGAAAACATCGCCTCGCCGCTGCGCCAGGCGCGCATGGCCGAGGACCAGATCCGACGGCGGGTGCAGGAAACTGCCGAGATGCTGCGCATCGAAACCTACCTGCAACGCCTGCCACTGGAGCTCTCCGGTGGCCAGCAGCAACGCACGGCGATGGCCAGGGCACTGGTCAAGGATGCCTCGTTGATCCTCTTCGACGAGCCATTGGTCAACCTCGACTACAAGTTGCGCGAAGGCCTGCGCCAGGAGCTGCGCGAGCTGTTCGCGGCGCGCCATTGCATAGCTGTGTACGCCACCACCGAGCCCAACGAGGCGCTGGCGCTGGGCGGCACCACCACGCTTGTGCACGAAGGCCGTATCGTGCAGAGCGGGCCCACCGCCGAGGTCTATCAGCGCCCCAGCAGCGTGCTGGCTGCCGAGCTGTTTTCCGAGCCGCCGATCAACCTGGTGTCTGGCCGTATCACGGGTAACGAGGTGAGCCTGGCCCAGACCGTGCACTTCGCCCGCAATGCCGACCTGGAGCCGCTGGCCGAGGGTGACTACCGCTTCGGCGTGCGCCCCAGCCATATCGCGCTGGTGCCGGCCCATGACGATGACCTGGAGCTGGCGGTGCTGGTGGAGTTGGCCGAGATCAGTGGGTCAGAAACATTTCTGCATGTGCGCAACGAATACTGGCGCATGGTGCTGCACCTTCCCGGGGTGCACGAATACCAGGTGGACACGCCGATACGCGTGTTCATCCCCACGCACAAGCTGTTCGTTTTCGACAGCGCCGGGGGGTTGGTGCAGGCCCCGGGGTTGCGCCAGGCAAGGAGAGGGTGATGGCCGAAATCCGCCTGCGCCAGCTGGCGCACAGTTACAGCCGCCAGCCCGCCAGCGAGGCAGACTATGCCCTGCACGCACTCGAACATGTGTGGGAGCAGGGCGGTGCCTATGCGTTGCTCGGGCCGTCAGGCTGCGGCAAGTCGACCTTGCTCAATATCATTTCCGGGCTACTGACGCCGTCTCATGGCGAGGTGCTGTTCGACGGCAAGCCGGTCAACCAGCTGTCCCCGCAGGCACGCAATATCGCCCAGGTGTTCCAGTTCCCGGTGGTGTACGACACCATGACGGTGTTCGACAACCTGGCCTTCCCCTTGCGCAACCAGGGGCTCGATGAAGCCCGGGTGCGTGCCCGGGTGGAAGAAATTGCCGAAGTGCTCGAGCTGACTGCCGTGTTGCGCAAGAAAGCACGCAACCTCACCGCCGATGAAAAGCAGAAAGTCTCCATGGGGCGTGGCCTGGTGCGCGATGACGTGTCGGCGATCCTGTTCGACGAGCCGCTGACGGTGATCGACCCGCATCTGAAGTGGAAGCTGCGGCGCAAGCTGAAGCAGATCCATGAGCAGTTCAACATCACCATGATCTACGTCACCCACGACCAGTTGGAGGCCTCGACCTTCGCCGACAAGATCGCGGTGATGCACGGCGGACGCATCGTCCAGTTCGGCACACCGCGCGAGCTGTTCGAGCGACCGCGGCATACGTTCGTCGGTTATTTCATCGGTAGCCCGGGCATGAACTTGATCGACGTGCGTGCCGAGGCGGGCGCGGTGGTGTTCGGCGATGTCCAGTTGGTACTGCCCGATGGCTTGTGCGAGCGCCTGGCTGCACGGGCGGGCGGGCGGCTGCAGGTGGGCATTCGCCCGGAGTTCGTGCAGCTGTGGGACAGCCCGTTCGAGGGTGCCTACCCGGCACGGGTGCTGGACGTCGAAGACCTGGGTACCTATCGCATCGTCACCCTCGAACTGGGCGGTGTCACGCTCAAGGCGAGGCTGGGCGAGGACCGCCCGTTGCCTGTGGACAAGGCTTGGGTCAGCCTGCCGGCCCAGTGGCTGATGCTGTATGTCGACGATGTGCTGCTGGAGGCCGGGCCATGAACAACAAGGTGCCGAACAACAAGGCCTGGTGGCTGGTGCTGCCGGTGTTCCTGCTGGTCGCGTTCAGCGCGGTGGTGCCGATGATGACGGTGGTCAACTACTCGGTGCAAGACATCTTCGACCAGTCCAGCCGCTACTTCGTCGGTGCCGACTGGTACCGCCAGGTACTGCGCGACCCGGCGCTGCACGACGCATTGCTGCGCCAGTTCATTTACTCGGCCTGTGTACTGCTGATCGAAATTCCGTTGGGTATAGGCATCGCCCTGGCCATGCCAACCAAAGGCCGCATGGCCTCGGTGTGCCTGATCGTCATGGCTATCCCGTTGCTGATCCCGTGGAACGTGGTCGGCACTATCTGGCAGATTTTCGGCCGGGCCGACATTGGCCTGCTCGGCGCTTCCCTGGCCAAGCTCGGGGTCAGCTACAACTATGCCGGTGACCCGTTCGACGCCTGGCTCACCGTGCTGGTGATGGATGTGTGGCACTGGACTTCGTTGGTGGCTCTGCTGTGCTATTCGGGGCTGCGTGCGATCCCCGACGTGTACTACCAGGCCGCGCGCATCGATCGGGCCTCGGGCTGGGCGGTGTTTCGCCATATCCAGCTGCCCAAGCTCAAGAACGTGCTGGTGATCGCGTTGATGCTGCGCTTCATGGACAGTTTCATGATCTACACCGAGCCGTTCGTGCTGACCGGCGGCGGGCCAGGTAATGCGACCACGTTCCTCAGCCAGACCCTCACGCGTATGGCCGTAGGGCAGTTCGACCTGGGGCCGGCGGCAGCGTTTTCACTGGTGTACTTCCTGATCATCCTGCTGGTGTCGTGGCTGTTCTACACAGCCATGGCCCATGCCGACAAGGACTAGGCCATGAGCACACGCAAATCAATGGCCCTGCTGCTGTACTT
Organism: Pseudomonas sp. GLN_2; assembly: GCF_043106005.1. Classification (NCBI taxonomy): domain Bacteria; kingdom Pseudomonadati; phylum Pseudomonadota; class Gammaproteobacteria; order Pseudomonadales; family Pseudomonadaceae; genus Pseudomonas; species Pseudomonas sp. GLN_2. The sequence goes on from NZ_JBICMC010000045.1 coordinate 28,073, forward strand.
CTTCTTCCTGCTGGTGCCGATCTACTGGTTGCTGAACATGTCGTTCAAGAGCAACGCCGAGATCCTTGGCGGCCTGACCCTGTGGCCGCAGGCGTTCACGCTCGACAACTACCGAGTGATCTTCACCGACGCCAGCTGGTACAGCGGCTACATCAACTCGCTGTACTACGTGTGCTTGAACACGCTGATTTCACTGCTTGTGGCGTTGCCCGCGGCCTATGCGTTCTCGCGCTACCGCTTTCTCGGCGACCGCCACCTGTTCTTCTGGCTGCTGACCAACCGCATGGCGCCACCAGCGGTGTTCCTGCTGCCGTTCTTCCAGTTGTACTCGTCGATCGGGCTGTTCGATACCCACATTGCCGTGGCGCTGGCCCATTGCCTGTTCAACGTACCGCTGGCGGTGTGGATCCTGGAGGGTTTCATGTCGGGCGTGCCAAGGGAAATCGACGAAACCGCCTACATCGACGGCTACAGTTTTCCACGCTTCTTCGTGAAGATCTTCATACCGCTGATTGGCTCCGGCATCGGCGTCACGGCGTTTTTCTGTTTCATGTTCTCCTGGGTCGAACTGCTGCTGGCGCGCACCCTGACCTCGGTGAATGCCAAGCCGATTGCCGCGGTGATGACCCGCACGGTGTCGGCATCGGGCATCGACTGGGGTGTGCTGGCGGCGGCGGGGGTGCTGACCATCTTGCCGGGCATGCTGGTGATCTGGTTCGTGCGCAATCATGTGGCCAAGGGCTTCGCCCTGGGCCGGGTGTGAGGAGGGCAACGCATGGATTGGATGGCCTGGACCCTGCCGACAGCGCTGTTCTTCGTTGCTGTGGGCCTGTTGTTGCTGGGCATGACATTGCTTGAACTGCGTCGCCCCTGCGTAGAGCGACGGGGCTTTTTGCCGCTGGTCACCAGCCGTGGTGACCGTTTGTTCATCGGCCTGCTGGCCAGCGCCTACCTGCACCTGCTGGTGGTCGGTGTCAGCGACTGGCCATTGTGGGTGGCCTCGCTGCTGTCGCTGGCGTGGCTGGCGGTGGTGTTGCGCTGGGGCTGAGCAAGCGGCCCTGTGGGATAACTGAAACGGGAGATCACAATGTTCGACAACAAACACAACAGGCGACATTTGACCCTGGCCGCGTTGCTGGTGCTGGCCAGCGTGCAAGGCACAGCCTGGGCCGACCAGTACGAAGAGGCGGCAAAGAAATGGATCGGCAGCGAGTTCAAGCCTTCGACCCTTACCCCCGAACAGCAGTTGGCCGAATTGCAGTGGTTCATCAAAGCAGCCGAGCCGTTTCGCGGGATGAAGATCAACGTTGTGTCGGAAACCATCACCACCCATGAATACGAATCCAAGGTGCTGGCCAAGGCTTTCAGTGAGATCACCGGCATCCAGCTGACCCACGACCTGCTGCAGGAAGGCGACGTGGTGGAAAAACTGCAGACGCAGATGCAGTCGGACAAGAACATCTATGACGGCTGGGTCAACGACTCCGACCTGATCGGTACGCACTTTCGCTACGGCAAAGTGGAATCGATCACCGACCTGATGGCCAACGAGGGCAAAGCCTACACCTCGCCGACCCTCGACCTGAAGGATTTCATCGGTATTTCCTTCACCACCGCGCCCGATGGCAAGGTCTACCAATTGCCCGACCAGCAGTTCGCCAACCTGTACTGGTTCCGCGCCGACTGGTTCGAACGGCCTGAGTTGAAGGCCAGGTTCAAAGAGAAGTACGGCTATGAACTGGGAGTGCCAGTGAACTGGTCGGCGTACGAGGACATTGCCAAGTTCTTCACCGAAGACGTCAAGGAGATCGACGGCAAGCGCGTCTACGGGCACATGGACTACGGAAAGAAAGACCCGTCACTGGGCTGGCGCTTCACCGACGCCTGGTTCTCGATGGCCGGCGGCGGCGACAAGGGCCTGCCCAATGGTTTGCCGGTCGATGAATGGGGCATTCGCGTGGAGGACTGCCATCCGGTGGGTTCCAGCGTGACCCGCGGCGGCGATACCAATGGGCCGGCCGCCGTCTATGCCACGCAGAAGTACGTGGACTGGATGCGTGCTTACGCGCCCAAGGAAGCGCAGGGCATGACATTCTCCGAAGCCGGCCCCGTGCCGGCGCAAGGCAACATTGCCCAGCAGATATTCTGGTACACCGCGTTCACCGCCGACATGACGAAGCCCGGCTTGCCGGTTGTGAATGCCGACGGCACGCCGAAGTGGCGCATGGCGCCTTCACCGAAGGGGCCATACTGGGAAGAGGGTATGAAACTCGGCTACCAGGACACCGGCTCGTGGACCTTCTTCAAGTCCACCCCCGAGAAGCAACGCCTGGCGGCGTGGCTGTACGCCCAGTTCGTCACCTCAAAGACCGTATCGCTGAAAAAGACCATCGTCGGCCTGACGCCGATTCGTGAGTCGGACATCAACTCCCAGGCCATGACCGAGTTGGCGCCCAAGCTCGGTGGGCTGGTGGAGTTCTATCGCAGCCCTGCGCGGGTGCAGTGGACGCCGACCGGCACCAACGTGCCGGACTACCCGCGGTTGGCGCAATTGTGGTGGAGCCATATCGCCGAAGTCGCCAGTGGCGAAAAGACCCCGCAGCAAGCCCTGGATGGGCTGGCCCGCGACCAGGACCGCATGATGGAGCGCCTGCAACGCTCCAATGCCCAGGCGACGTGTGCGCCCAAGTTGAATCCGGAGAAGGACGCCCAGTACTGGTTCGACCAGCCGGGTGCGCCGAAAGCCAAGCTGGCCAACGAAAAGCCCATGGGCGAGACCGTCAGCTACAACGAACTGCTGAAGTCCTGGGAGGCGGCCAGGAAGTGATCGGCTGAACACCGTGGTGGCTTCCCTCGCCCCCTGGGGGCGGACAACCGCTTGCAAGAGCAGGCTCGTCCGCGAAGAGGTCATTCGTCACGGGCAAAAAAAACGGCACCTGCAAAAGGTGCCGTTTTCGCATCACGCGGTATTACTTGTGCAGCTCTTCTGCCGCGTACAGCGTGTTCTCCAGCAGGCATGCCCGGGTCATCGGCCCGACGCCGCCCGGCACCGGTGTGATCCAGCCGGCGCGGGGCAGGGCAGTCTCGTAGACCACGTCGCCGACCAGCTTGCCGTCTTCCTGGCGGTTGATGCCCACATCGATGACGATGGCGCCTTCCTTGACCCACTCACCCTTGACCAGGCCCGGCTTGCCGGCAGCCACGACCACCAGGTCGGCACGCCCGACATGGCCGGCCAGGTCCTTGGTGAAGCGATGGCAGACGGTCACGGTGCAGCCGGCCAGCAGCAGTTCCATGGCCATCGGGCGGCCAACGATGTTGGACGCGCCGACGATCACCGCGTTCATGCCGTACAGGTCCTGACCGGTGCTTTCCAGCAGGGTCATGATGCCTTTCGGTGTGCACGGGCGCAGCAGTGGAATACGCTGGGCCAGGCGGCCGATGTTGTACGGATGGAAGCCGTCCACATCCTTGTCCGGGCGAATGCGCTCGAGCAGCAACGAGGCATCCAGGTGCGCCGGCAGCGGCAGTTGCAGCAGGATGCCGTCGACGGCCGGGTCGTCATTGAGACGGTCGATCAGCTCGGTCAGGGCTTGTTGCGTGGTCTCGCTGGGCAGGTCGAAAGCCTGCGAAATGAAGCCGACCTCTTCGCAGTCCTTGCGCTTGTGCGAGACATAGACTTGGGAGGCGGGGTCGGTGCCGACCAGGATCACTGCCAGGCCCGGCGTACGCAGGCCTTGCTGGCGACGCTCCACGACACGTTGAGCGATCTGCTGGCGCAGGCTGGCGGCGATAGCCTTGCCATCGATTAGGTGTGCAGTCATAGACGCGTGATTAACCATCGAGAAGGAACAATAAAGAACGTGCATTCTCGCACGACATGGGCCAAGGGCAAAGGCGGGTGGTCGGGCAAATCCCCTAACCCCTTAAATAATTTAAATTTTTTCGAAAAAGGTGTTGACGACTTTCGGGGTCGACTATAAGATTCGCCGCACTTGTCGGGCACAGCCTAGCACTGGTTGGCTAAGTCGGGCAGAATGAGTGGTTTAACAGTTCCTTGTTAGCGTCTCGTTCGGTTAGGCTTCAAGCTTAAGCGCCCGTAGCTCAGCTGGATAGAGCATCCGCCTTCTAAGCGGATGGTCGCAGGTTCGAGTCCTGCCGGGTGCGCCATTAGGCAGCTTTGGCAAGCAAGTAGGCTGTAATGCAATATGGTGGGCGTAGCTCAGTTGGTAGAGCGCTGGATTGTGATTCCAGTTGTCGTGGGTTCGATTCCCATCGTCCACCCCATATTTTTCAAGGGCGCCTCGATAGCATCTGGCGCCTTTGTTTTAAGCGTTACGCGGACGTGGTGAAATTGGTAGACACACTGGATTTAGGTTCCAGCGGCGCAAGCTGTAAGAGTTCGAGTCTCTTCGTCCGCACCATGCTTCTGTAAGGTTGTACCGCAAGACCGCAATATGGTGGGCGTAGCTCAGTTGGTAGAGCGCTGGATTGTGATTCCAGTTGTCGTGGGTTCGATTCCCATCGTCCACCCCATATTCCTGAAAGGCGCCTTGATCGTGAGATCGGGCGCCTTTTTGTTTTGGGGCTGCGTAGCGGTGATGAGCCGCGCCCCAGCCAAAACAGCTCCTGCCCCTTGTAATCCACTGGTGGCACCCCAATAAAAGCTGTTAGATTTCAGCCGGTTGAAACACCGGCCCGTTTGGCCGGCAAAGGACACCACGATGATTGCAAAAGAAGCCCGTCAGGCTCTGGCGCTGCAGCGCTTTGCCGACGCCAATCCGCAGTTGCTCGAGGAGATCCGCGAGCTGGATGCGCGTGAGCAGGCCCGGCAAATCGAGTGGGCGTTCGAGGATGCCGCCGAGGAACAGGGTATCGAGCCTTGGGAGCTGGCGCTGCAATTGATTGCTGAGTCCCCGGAGCAGTTGCAGGCCATGCGCCTGGAAACGCACCGTGAAGTGGCCGAGGCGCTGGGGCTGGAGTGGGAGGAATACTGCCAGTTCAACGACATTGATCCTCAATAAAGGAGGCGAATGCGTTGCGGGTAGTTGTTTGACAAAGTATTTCGGCTGCAGGCCGCCCTCCGGCACCGTGCAGCTCCTGTTGGAAGCAGGCCTGGCGCTGTGCCGTGCGGGCCTTGAAAGTTAATCGACCGGCGTTGTTTTCAGTCGTCCCGTGTGGGGTGACTTCTGCTGCGTGACTCACTAGAATGTTTGCCCTTGATTCTGGAGTCGGGCTAACGCCGGCTAACGTCTGTGCAACGAGGAATATCCATGCAAGTTTCTGTTGAAAACACTTCCGCTCTCGAGCGCCGCATGACCATCGCCGTTCCGGCCGAGCGCGTCGAGAACGAAGTCAACAAGCGTCTGCAGCAGACTGCCAAGCGCGCCAAGATTGCGGGCTTCCGTCCTGGTAAGGTACCGATGACCGTGATCCGTCAGCGTTTCGAGGCGGACGCCCGTCAAGAGGCTTTCGGTGACCTGGTCCAGGCTTCCTTCTACGAAGCCATCGTCGAGCAGAAGCTGAACCCGGCTGGCGCCCCGGCTGTAGAGCCCAAGTCCTTCGAAAAGGGCAAGGATCTGGAGTTCGTCGCCATCTTCGAAGTGTTCCCTGAGTTCACTGTTGCGGGCCTCGAGTCGATCAAGGTCGAGCGCCTGAGCGCCGAAGTGGCTGACAGTGACCTGGACAACATGCTGGAAGTGCTGCGCAAGCAGAACACCCGCTTCGAGGCCGTTGAGCGCGCTGCGCAGAATGACGACCAGGTCAACATCGACTTCGTCGGCAAGGTCGACGGTGAAGCGTTTGCCGGTGGTTCGGCCAAGGGCACCCTGCTGGTGCTGGGCTCCGGCCGCATGATCCCAGGCTTCGAAGAGGGCCTGGTAGGCGCCAAGGCTGGCGAAGAGCGCGTTGTCAACGTGACCTTCCCAGAGGACTATCAGAACCTGGACCTGGCTGGCAAAGCCGCCGAGTTCACCATCACCGTCAACAGCGTTTCGGCACCTGTACTGCCAGAACTGAACGAAGAGTTCTTCGCCCAGTTCGGCATCAAGGAATCGACGCTGGAAGGCTTCCGCGCCGAAGTTCGCAAGAACATGGAGCGTGAGCTGCGTCAGGCGATCAAGACCAAGGTCAAGAACCAGGTCATGGACGGTCTGCTGGCCGCCAACCCGATCGAAGTGCCAAAGGCCCTGCTGGAAAACGAAGTCAACCGTCTGCGCGTACAGGCTGTTCAGCAGTTTGGTGGCAACATCAAGCCTGAGCAGCTGCCAGTCGAGCTGTTCGAAGAGCAAGCCAAGCGCCGCGTCGTGCTGGGCCTGATCGTGGCCGAAGTGGTCAAGCAGTTCGAGCTGAAGCCGGACGACGCCAAGGTTCGCGAGATGATCGAAGAAATGGCTTCGGCTTACCAAGAACCTGAGCAGGTCATCGCCTGGTACTACAAGAACGACCAGCAACTGAACGAAGTGCGTTCGGTTGTGCTGGAAGAACAAGTTGTAGATACTGTTCTGCAGAAAGCGACTGTGACCGACAAATCGGTCTCGTACGAAGAAGCCGTCAAACCAGCCGAGGCGCCTGCCGCTGCTGAGTAACGGTCTTCTCTCGTAGGAAACCTCCACAAGCCAGCCTTCGAGCTGGCTTGTGCGTATTCAAGCCATGACTATTTGGGAGTGAGCGCAGGACATGTCCCGCAATTCTTATATTCAGCAGAGCTCTGACATCCAGGCCGCAGGCGGCCTGGTCCCGATGGTTATCGAGCAGTCCGCCCGTGGCGAACGCGCTTACGACATCTACTCGCGCCTGTTGAAGGAGCGAGTGATCTTCCTGGTTGGCCCGGTAGAGGACTACATGGCCAACCTCGTCGTTGCGCAACTGCTGTTCCTTGAGGCGGAAAACCCGGACAAGGATATCCATCTGTACATCAACTCGCCGGGCGGTTCCGTCACCGCCGGCATGTCGATCTACGACACCATGCAGTTCATCAAGCCGGACGTTTCGACCATCTGCATCGGCCAGGCCTGCAGCATGGGCGCCTTCCTGCTGGCGGCAGGTGCCAAGGGCAAGCGTCATTGCCTGCCTAACTCGCGCGTGATGATCCACCAGCCGCTGGGCGGCTTCCAGGGTCAGGCCACCGATATCGAGATCCACGCCCAGGAAATCCTCAATATCAAGGCTCGTCTGAACGAGTTGCTGGCCTATCACACCGGCCAGGATCTCGAAACCATCAAGCGTGACACCGAGCGTGACAACTTCATGAGCGCCTCGCGCGCAGCCGAGTACGGCCTGATCGACTCGGTCTATGACAAGCGGCAACTGGCCTCCTGAACCGGGGGGTCAGAGCAGGTGGGCGTCGAAAGCGCCTACCTGCGGACTTGAAAAAGCCCGCAATTGCCTTCATCTTGTGTTGCAAGCCTACCGGATTGGATCGATCGAATGACTGACACCCGTAACGGCGAGGACAGCGGCAAATTGCTTTATTGCTCCTTCTGCGGCAAAAGCCAGCACGAAGTGCGCAAACTGATTGCCGGGCCCTCGGTATTTATCTGCGACGAGTGCGTCGACCTGTGCAACGACATCATCCGTGAGGAGGTGCAGGAAGCCCAGGCCGAGAGCAGCGCGCACAAATTGCCTTCGCCGAAAGAAATCAGCGGCATCCTGGACCAGTACGTGATTGGTCAGGAGCGCGCGAAGAAGGTGCTGGCCGTAGCGGTGTACAACCACTACAAGCGCCTGAACCAGCGTGACAAGAAGGGTGACGAAGTCGAACTGGGCAAGAGCAACATCCTGCTCATCGGGCCGACCGGCTCGGGTAAGACCCTGCTCGCCGAAACCCTGGCACGCCTGTTGAACGTACCGTTTACCATTGCTGACGCCACCACCCTGACCGAAGCCGGTTATGTGGGTGAGGACGTCGAAAACATCATCCAGAAGCTGTTGCAGAAGTGCGACTACGACGTGGAAAAGGCCCAGATGGGCATTGTCTACATCGACGAAATCGACAAGATCTCGCGCAAGTCGGACAACCCGTCCATTACCCGTGATGTCTCGGGCGAGGGCGTGCAGCAGGCACTGCTGAAGCTGATCGAAGGCACCGTGGCCTCGGTCCCGCCGCAAGGCGGCCGCAAGCACCCGCAACAGGAATTCCTGCAGGTTGATACCCGCAACATCCTGTTCATCTGCGGTGGTGCGTTCTCGGGCCTGGAAAAGGTCATCCAGAACCGCTCCACCAAAGGCGGCATCGGTTTTGGTGCCGAAGTGCGCAGCAAGGAAGAGGGCAAGAAGGTTGGTGAGTCCCTGCGTGAGGTCGAGCCGGACGATCTGGTCAAGTTTGGCCTGATTCCGGAATTCGTCGGCCGCCTGCCGGTACTGGCTACCCTCGACGAGCTGGATGAGGCTGCGTTGATGCAGATCCTCACCGAGCCGAAGAATGCCCTGACCAAGCAGTATGCCAAGCTGTTCGAGATGGAAAGCGTCGACCTCGAGTTCCGCAGCGATGCGCTCAAGGCCGTTGCACGCAAGGCCCTGGAGCGCAAGACTGGCGCTCGTGGCCTGCGTTCGATCCTCGAAGGCGTGCTGCTCGATACCATGTATGAGATTCCTTCGAAAAAGGATGTCAGCAAGGTGGTTATCGACGAGAGCGTCATTGAAGGTACCTCGCAGCCGCTGATGATTTACGAAAACAGCGAACCGCAAGCCAAAGCCGCGCCAGACGCCTGATTCAGGCAATGGCCGGTTCTCGATTGCAAGCAAGAAGGGGGCCTACGGGCCCCTTTCTGCTTTTCCTGTGCAAGCGCTTGTAATTTCTCAAGCGTGCCCCCACATTAGGTCCAAGCATCATTTCCACCGGTTTCCGGCCATAAGGCCGCTGTAGAGGCGAAATCATGAAGACCACCCTCGACTTGCCTCTTTTGCCATTGCGCGATGTCGTTGTTTACCCGCACATGGTTATCCCGCTGTTCGTGGGGCGCGAAAAGTCCATCGAAGCCCTCGAGGCGGCGATGACGGGCGAAAAGCAGATCCTTCTGCTGGCCCAGAAGAACCCAGCCGACGACGATCCGGGTGAGGACGCCCTGTACCGCGTCGGTACCGTTGCCACCGTGCTGCAACTGCTGAAGCTGCCTGATGGCACCGTCAAGGTGCTGGTCGAAGGCGAACAGCGCGGTGCGGTCGAGCGCTTCTCCGAAGTTGAAGGGCACATCCGTGCCGAAGTCTCCCTGATCGACGAAACCGACACTGCCGAGCGCGAGTCGGAAGTGTTCGTGCGCACGCTGCTGTCGCAGTTCGAACAATACGTTCAGCTGGGCAAGAAGGTGCCTGCCGAAGTGCTGTCTTCGCTGAACAGCATCGACGAGCCAGGGCGCCTGGTCGACACCATGGCCGCGCACATGGCCCTGAAGATCGAGCAGAAGCAGGAAATTCTTGAAATCGTCGACTTGACTACCCGTGTCGAGCACGTGCTGGCACTGCTGGATGCCGAAATCGACCTCCTGCAGGTCGAAAAGCGCATTCGCGGCCGGGTCAAGAAGCAGATGGAGCGCAGCCAGCGCGAGTACTACCTGAATGAGCAGATGAAGGCCATTCAGAAAGAACTTGGCGATGGTGATGAAGGCCACAATGAAGTCGAAGAGCTGAAAAAGCGCATCGAAGCCGCAGGTCTGCCTAAAGATGCCTTGGCCAAGGCTCAGGCGGAGCTGAACAAGCTCAAGCAAATGTCTCCGATGTCGGCCGAAGCTACCGTGGTGCGCTCGTACCTCGACTGGTTGGTGCAGGTGCCGTGGAAGGCTCAGAGCAAGGTGCGCCTGGACCTGACCAAGGCCGAGGAAATCCTCGATGCCGACCACTATGGCCTGGAAGAGGTCAAGGAACGCATCCTCGAATACCTTGCCGTGCAGAAGCGCGTCAAGAAGATCCGCGGTCCGGTGCTGTGCCTGGTCGGGCCACCCGGTGTCGGCAAGACCTCGCTGGCCGAGTCGATCGCTGCCGCCACCAACCGCAAGTTCGTGCGCATGGCCCTGGGTGGCGTGCGTGACGAGGCCGAGATCCGTGGCCACCGCCGTACCTACATCGGCTCCATGCCGGGTCGCCTGATCCAGAAGATGACCAAGGTGGGCGTGCGCAACCCGTTGTTCCTGCTCGACGAGATCGACAAGATGGGCAGCGACATGCGCGGTGACCCCGCTTCGGCACTGCTGGAAGTGCTCGACCCTGAACAGAACCACAACTTCAACGACCACTACCTGGAGGTCGACTACGACCTCTCGGACGTGATGTTCCTGTGCACCTCGAACTCGATGAACATCCCGCCGGCGCTGCTGGACCGGATGGAAGTCATCCGTCTGCCTGGCTACACCGAGGACGAAAAGATCAACATCGCGGTCAAGTACCTGGTGCCCAAGCAGGTCAAGGCCAACGGCTTGAAGAAGGAAGAGCTGGAAGTCGACATCTCGGCGATTCGCGACATCATCCGCTACTACACCCGTGAAGCCGGTGTGCGGGGCCTGGAGCGGCAAATTGCCAAGGTCTGCCGCAAGGTGGTCAAGGAACATACCGGGCAGAAGCAGGTCAAGGTCAAGGTGGCCAGCGAGCAGCTGGAGCACCTGCTGGGCGTGCGCAAGTTCCGCTATGGCCTGGCCGAGCAGCAGGATCAGATCGGCCAGGTAACCGGCCTGGCGTGGACCCAGGTGGGTGGCGAGTTGCTCACCATCGAGGCCGTGGTCATCCCCGGCAAGGGCCAGTTGATCAAGACCGGCTCGCTGGGCGATGTCATGGTCGAGTCGATTACCGCCGCGCAGACCGTGGTACGCAGCCGCGCCCGCAGCCTGGGGATTGCCGCCGACTTCCACGAGAAGCATGACGTGCACATTCACATGCCTGAGGGCGCCACGCCGAAGGACGGCCCAAGTGCCGGTATCGGAATGTGCACCGCACTGGTGTCGGCGCTGACGCAGATTCCGGTACGTGCCGACGTGGCCATGACCGGCGAAATCACCTTGCGTGGCCAGGTATTGGCCATTGGCGGGCTGAAGGAAAAACTGCTGGCGGCACACCGTGGCGGGATCAAGACGGTGATCATTCCCGAGGAGAATGTTCGCGATCTCAAGGAGATTCCTGAAAATATCAAACAGGATCTTCAGATCAAACCGGTCAAATGGATTGACGAAGTCCTGCAAATTGCGCTGCAATACGCCCCGGAGCCCTTGCCAGATGTGGCTCCGGAGATTGTCGCGAAAGACGAGAAGCGCGACGGCGATGCTAAGGAAAGAATCAGCACGCATTAGTAGTTTTTGGCTGGGGGGCTTTCCTTGACAGTATTTTCGGCGCCTTGCTATAAAGCGGCACGTTATTGTCGCCATGCCTCCCAGCACACGTTTCATAAGCTTTTCATTACATACTTAGAAACAAACTCAATAGAGAAATAAGGGGACTTAGAGTGAACAAGTCGGAACTGATTGACGCTATCGCCGCATCTGCAGACATCCCGAAAGCTGTAGCCGGCCGTGCGCTGGACGCAGTCATCGAATCCGTCACCGGCGCCCTGAAGCAAGGTGACGATGTGGTACTGGTTGGCTTTGGTACCTTCTCGGTCAAGGAGCGCGCCGAGCGTACCGGCCGCAACCCGCAAACCGGCAAGGCAATCAAGATCGAAGCCGCCAAGGTTCCAGGTTTCAAGGCAGGCAAAGGCCTGAAAGACGCCGTCAACTAAGTCGTCTTTCAGCCGGACCCGGCCTGGCCTGGTCCGAGCACGGTGAAGGCGGGGCGCAAACGTTCCCGCCTGACACGTTTGCTAAGAAAAGGCGCATCCTCGGATGCGCCTTTCTTTTATCAGGATTCTACCCACGCTCCGCGGTTGTCGACGCAGTGGTACAGCCGTTTCTGGGGGACGCATGCTGCAAAATATCAGGGACAATTCACAAGGTTGGATTGCCAAGACCATCATCGGCCTTATCGTCGTGTTGATGGCATTGACCGGTTTCGAAGCCATTTTCCAGGCCGCCACTCATAGCCAGGACGCCGCCAAGGTGAACGGCCAGACCATCAGCCAGAACGAACTGAGCCAGGCGGCCGACATGCAGCGCCGTCAACTGATGCAACAGTTGGGCAAGGATTTCGACCCGGCGCTGCTGGATGACAAGTTGCTGCGTGAGGAGGCACTCAAGGGGCTGATCAGCCGCAAGCTGCTGCTGCAAGGTGCTGAGGATGCCAAGTTCGCATTCTCCGACGCTGCGCTGGATCAGGTGATCTTGCAGACCCCTGAGTTCCAGGTGGACGGCAAGTTCAGCGCTGACCGTTTCGACCAGGTGATCCGCCAGATGGGCTACGGCCGTATGCAGTTCCGCGAGATGCTCGGCGAGGAAATGCTCATCGGCCAACTGCGCACCGGCCTGGCCGGCAGCAGCTTCGTCACCGATCAACAGGTCGATGCCTTCGCTCGCCTGGAGAAGCAGACCCGCGACTTCGCCTCCCTGACGTTCAAGGCCGACCCGGCCGCAGTCAAGGTCAGCGACGAAGAGGTCAAGGCGCACTACGACCAGCGCGCCAAGGAGTTCATGTCGCCTGACCAGGTCGTGATCGACTACATCGAGCTGAAGAAGTCGGCGTTCTTCGATCAGGTCAAAGTGACCGACGAAGAGCTCAAGGCCCAGTACGAGAAGGAAATCGCCAACCTGGCCGAGCAGCGTCATGCCGCGCACATCCTCATCGAGGTCAACGACAAGGTCACCGACGCCCAGGCCAAGGCCCGCGCCGAAGAGATCGAGCAGCGTCTGGCCAAGGGTGAGGACTTTGCCGCTTTGGCCAAGGAGTTCTCTCAGGACCCAGGCTCCGCCACCAGCGGTGGTGACCTCGGCTTTGCCGGCCCGGGCGTATACGACCCGGCCTTCGAAGAGGCGCTGTACCAGCTGCAGGATGGGCAGGTATCTGCTCCGGTGCGCACCGAGTTTGGCTACCATCTGATCAAGCTGCTGGGCGTCCAGGCGCCAGAAGTACCGAGCTTCGCCAGCCTGAAGGACAAACTGACCCGCGATCTGAAGATGCCGCTGGTCGAGCAGCGTTATGTCGACGCCAGCAAGCAACTGCAGGATGCTGCCTACGAGGCTTCCGACCTGGCCCAGCCGGCCCAGGACCTGAACCTCAAGGTACACACCTCCGCGGCCTTCGGCCGTGAGGGCGGTGAAGGCATTACCGCCAACCGTGCGGTGGTGCAGGCGGCGTTCTCTGAAGAAGTGCTGGATGAGGGTGCCAACAGCACCGCCATCGAGCTTGACCCTGAGACCACCGTGGTGCTGCGCGTCAAGGAACACCGCAAACCAGAGCAACTGCCGCTGGACGCTGTCGCCAAGAACATCAGGGAGCACCTGGCCAAAGAGAAGGCAACTGCCGAACTCAAGGCCAAGGCAGACAAGCTGATTGCCGGCCTGCGTGACGGTTCCATCGCAGCAGGCAGCGTTCACGAAGGCCAAGGCTGGAAAGCCTATGAAGCAGTCACCCGTGGCGAGGACGGTATAGATCCGGCCGAACTGCAGGCACTGTTCCGTCTGGGCAAGCCGCAAGCCAAGGACAAGCCTGTGTATGGCAGTGTGGTGCTGCGTGACGGAAGCCTGGTGGTGTTGCAGCTCAAGGGTGTGAACGACGGCGCTACCGCCACCGACGAAGAGAAGCAGCAGATTCGCCGCTACCTCGCGTCCCGTGCTGGCCAGCAGGACTTTGCGGCTTACCGCAAGCAGCTGGAAGCCAATGCAGACATCACCCGATACTAAGGTGTTCGTTGCATGAAGAAACAGGCCGCCTCGTGCGGCCTGTTTCGTTTTCGCCAGCCGCGAGCACGGTCATTGTCGAAGACCACACCGCCTTCAGGGGCGACGCCAACCAGGTGCTACCGCTTCACCCCTTCATAACTGTCCAGCGTATCGCGTGCAATCTCTCGCCCCAGGGCGATGAGCTCCGGCGCTTTGTAGAACTCGAAAAACCGGCACACCCGCTTGGGCACGTTGATCAGCACATCCGGTGGATAGCCGGCAATCTTGTACTGTGCCAACGAAGTCTGCATGACCTCGAAGCTCTGGTTGATCAAGTCCAACAGCGAGGCTGGCCCCACGTTGTCGATGATGAAAGAGCCGGTGGCCGACTTCGGTGCGCCCTCGCGCTCCGGGGCCGCTGCCGGTTGCTGGTTTTCCGGGTCGGCGCTGTCGGCAAGCCACGGGCTTGGCGGTGCCAACCCCTCGGCGACGATTTCCTTTTCGATGCGGATCAGCTCTTCCGCCGGTTTGCGCCGGAATGGCAAGCGGGAACCCAGCGAGCTCAACAAGGCGTCAAAGCGCATCTTGAATGCCGCCGGGCGCTCGATCACCGGCAACTGGTACTGCTTCTGGTTGGTGGCGTTGAGGTTGACCGCGATGATCAGGTCGCAATGGCTGGACACCACCGGCACGATTGGCAGCGGGTTGAGGATGCCACCGTCGACAAGCATGCGGTTGCCTTGCATCACTGGCGTGAACAGGCTGGGAATGGCCGCTGAGGCGCGCATGGCCTGATGCAGGCAACCCTCCTGGAACCAGATTTCCTGCTGGTTGGTAAGGTCGGCGGCCACTGCGGTGTAGGGTATGCGCAGTTGCTCGATGTTTATCTCGCCGACGATCTTGCGGATCTGCCCGAACACCTTGTCGCCGCGAATCGCACCGAGGCGAAAGCTGACGTCGACCAGGCGCAGCACATCCAGGTAGTCGAGGCTTTCGATCCAGTTGCGATACTCGTCCAGCTTGCCGGCGGCATAGATACCGCCAATCACCGCGCCCATGGAACACCCTGCGACGCAGGCTATGTCGTAGCCGCGGCGCTCGATTTCCTCAATCACGCCGATGTGCGCATACCCTCGGGCGCCGCCCGATCCCAGTACCAGTGCCACACGTTTGCTCATGAACTTTCCCCGGCCAGTGCCATCATGGTCCTACAATGCACCCATCGCTGCCTGTGCTTCAATGTAGATCGTGCTGAGCTACTGTAATAAAACTGGCCAGGCAAAGCCGGCTGGGCATGGCACTTTCCAGCTGTCGGAGCGTCGAACAGCCACCGTTTTTCCATAGAGGTATTACTGATGAAAGCCTGGATCTGCCTTCCACTGATTGTCTTGGCCCTAGCTGGCTGCGCGGGCAAGACGGCCTACCGTGACAGCTGCGCGACCCAGCTGGATGCCGCCTGGAAGGAGCTGGACCTGGCCAAGGCCGAAGGCTTTGCCGGTGCTGTAAGTTATTCCAAGGCCTTGTCACTGCTGACGGGGGCCAAGACCCAGCAGCAGTTCGAAGGCTACGAAAGCTGTACCCGCAAAGCTGAAAAGGCGCGATTCTACATTCGTGAATCTCGCGCCGGGCGCTGAACAGGGAGCATCGTATGTCTGCCATGCTCGACCATGTCGTTGCCCAGATACTGACCTTGCAGGTGCGCTTGCTGGCCTGTCGTGAACGCCTGGCTGCCAATACTGACAGCGAAGCCTTGCACGACCTGCGTATCACCTTGCGGCGCCTGCGCAGTCTGCTGAGGCCGCTGCGTGGGCTGCCTGGCGTGGAGCAGCTGGAGGATGCTGCACGTTCGCTGGGGACCCTTACCACGCCGCTGCGTGATCGCGAGGTGCTGGCGGCCGAGCTGATCAGGCGCGGTCATGCGGCAGCCGGCCAGCGGCGTCTGGAGGGGCGAGACAGGACTTTCGCCAGTGTCGCTGCCAGCCCACAGCTGGCCAGGGTATTGGCAATTCTCGACGCCTTTCCATTGTTCCTGCGAGCGGCGGGCCGGGAGGGGCTGGTCAAGTCGCTGGGCAAACGCATCGACAAGCGCTTGGTCAAGCAGTGGCGCAAGTTGCACAAAGCGTTGCAGGACCCGGCTCACGATCGCCACCGCCTGCGTTTGTTGATCAAGCGTGCACGCTATGGCGACGAGGCCTACCCGCAACTCGATCACGCAGGGAAGAAACTGCAACGTCTGTTGAAAAAGGCACAGGGCAACCTGGGGGATTGGCACGACCGCCTGCAATGGCTGCTGCAAGCCCGCGATCATGCCGACCTGCTCCCCTGCAAGGCTGATTGGGAGCAGGAGTTGCATGAGGCGGAGCGCCAGTCAGATGTGACGCTGGATGCCCTGCAAGAGGCGCTGGCGCGGCGTTATCACGGAAAATGACCGATATGCGGGCTGATTGGCCAGCGTTTGCTGGCTAGGATGAGCGGACCTTTTCTTTGCAGGCAGGAGCCGGCCAATGAATTTCAACCAACTGCTCGACGCCGTGCGCGCCAACCCGGATTCCGTCAGCATTCCGCCCAGCTGGGCCCAGGGGCGCGCTGCCTTTGGCGGCTTGATGGCGGCCATGGTGTATGAAACCATGCGCCTTAGGCTCTGCGACAGCCGCCCGGTACGCTCATTGGCCATCAGCTTCGTGGCGCCAGCGGCGGCGGATGTGCCCATCCGCTTCGAGGTGGAGGTTTTGCGCGAAGGCAAGGCGGTTAGCACGTTGCTGGGCCGCGCTGTTCAGGATGGCCAGGTGGTGACTTTGGTGCAGGGCAATTTCGGTGCAGGCCGCCCTTCGGTGGTCGAAGTGCCGGCGTTACCGGCCATTGAAATGCCTGCGCTCGAAGAGGCGGCCCCGGAGTTGCCCTATATCAAAGGCGTTACCCCGGAGTTCATGCGCCACGTGGCCCTGCGCTGGGCAATAGGCGGGCTGCCGTTCAGTGGCAATCAGTCGCGCAAGATGGGCGGCTGGGTGCGTTTGCGGGATGTGGCTGACGAGCCGGTGAACGAGGCGCACTTGCTGGCGTTGGTGGATGCGTGGCCGCCCAGCCTTATGCCGTTTCTCAAGCAGCCTGCTGCGGGCAGTACGCTGACCTGGACCATCGAGTTCATCCAGCCAACGGCGAAGCTTTCGACCCAGGAATGGTGTCGGTACTGCGTGGAAACCGAGCATGCGCGGGATGGCTATGGTCATGCTGCCGCGGCGTTGTGGACGGCGCAGGGCGAGTTGTTGGCCTTGAGTCGGCAGACCGTCACCGTTTTCGCCTGATCCTTACCAGGCGGCTCACAAGGAGCGCTCCGGCAGCTGGCTCAGTGGCGGTGCTTGTGCCGTTCGCGCCAGGCCCTCCACCAGGCCCCGCTCACCACAAAGCGCGGAAAGGTGATGAACTGCTCGGTCAGTAAGCGCTGCACGGCATCCTGGCGGTTGGCGAACGGCTCGGGCTGCTGGGCTTCAAGGCGGTGGCCTTGGCGCTGCAGGCCCAGCGCGGCGACCAGGGCAATCACGCCCACCGCGATCTGGCCGAGGTCGAAACCGAACAGGCCGGACAGCACCAGTAGTGTCCCTAGAATGAACAACGGCACAGCAATCAGGTGCAGCACCAGGTTGGCCGGGTGGCGGTGATTATGGTGGTAGCCGCGCCATTGCCAGGCGGGAAGATTGGGCAGGCGTTTGCTCATGGGGATTTCCTCTCGGTCATGCCCAAAGCTTAGTGCGGCCCCCACGCGGGGGCCAATCGAAGCTGGCTATGGTGACTATAGCTTGAGCTGGCCAATGGCCTTGTTCAGTTCGCCGGCCAGGGTCGCCAGTTCGCTGCTGGTGGTCGCCGAGCCGACCGTCTGCTGCACGGTCCGCTCGGTGACATCGCGGATGCTGACCACCGCGCGGTTCATTTCCTCGGCTACCTGGCTTTGCTGCTCGGCCGCTACAGCGATCTGGGTATTGCTTTCGCGCATCTGCGCCACGGCACCGGTGATTTCAGCCAGCGCCTCACCGGCTTCCTGTGCCTGACGCACACAGTCGTCGGCCTTGTACGAGCTCTCCTGCATGAACTCCACCGCATCGCGGGTGCCCGACTGCAGGGCCGAAACCATGGTGGTGATCTCATCCGTGGAGGTTTGCACGCGTTTGGCCAAGTTGCGCACTTCATCGGCCACCACGGCAAAGCCACGGCCCAGGTCGCCGGCGCGCGCGGCTTCGATGGCAGCGTTAAGCGCCAGCAAGTTGGTCTGTTCGGCAATACTGTGGATCACACTGACTACACCGTTGATCTTCTGGCTGTCCTCGGCTAGTTGTCGAATCATCTCGGCAGTTTGTTGCACGCCGCTGGAAAGCCCGGAAATCGAATCCTGCACTCGGCTGACCACCGCTTGACCGCTGCCGGCCAAGGTGTCGGCGGTTTGTGACAAATCGCGGGTGGCACCGGCGTGCTGGGCAATGTGGTGCACGGTCGCCGACATTTCGTTGATGGCAGTGGCGGCCTGGTCGGTTTCACTCTGCTGGCCGAGCATGCCATGGCGTACGTCGCTCATGCTGGCGGCCAGGCGTGCAGCGCCCGAGTCCAACTGTGCTGCGCTGTGGGCGACGGTGCTGACCACGCGGTGATAGGTGGACTGCATGGCGTTGAAGGCCCCAGCCATCTGGCCGACCTCGTCGCCACTGGCTAGCGGTACGCGGGCCGACAGGTCGCCGGTCTTTTCCACGTGCAGCATCACGTCCTTGAGGGTGTTGAGTTGGCTGAGCAGGAAGCGGATCAGCAGTTGGGAGGCGCCGAGCATGGCCAGCATCAGGATCAGCACACACACCGCGTAATTGCTGAAACGATCGAAGAAGACCTGGCGCAAACTGGGTGACTGGGCCAGCACAGCTAACTGCTGGTCGCCACTGCGCAGCACCTGTGCGCCACGCAGTGGGTTTTCGCCGAGGACCCAGGCGCTCGGCAATGCTACCCAGCCTTGGGCGTTGCGCAGGGCATCGAGCGCCTCCCCGGCGTAGGTTGGCGTTTGCCCGGTTGACCAACTGATGACGTTGGCCGGGCGTGGCAGGGCTTGCCCGGCTGGCCAGGCGGCCAGCAACTGGGCTTGTGCGACCGCCTGGCTCTGAGCCGCCTCGGCACGTGCGCGTTGCTCCAGGTGCACGGCGTACAGCACCAGCAGCAAGGTGGTGACAAAGGCCACTGCGTTGACGGCCCAGAACTTGTACTTCAGGGAAACATTGCTAAGCCAGGCACCCATGGGCAGGTCTTCTCTGAGTTGAGCGGAAACAATATTGGCAAGGTGCCATCATTGTGCCCTCATCCTCCTAGACATGTGTTGATGCATATCAACTGTGCTCACCCGCCCCGCAGAAACACGCGAGACTCAGGGGAGCTGGAAGAAAGCCCGCGCCGTTGCCGTCGTATGCGCCGCCGTGTGCTCGGCTGATTCACCGCGATGCGAGGCCACCTCGCGCAGTACCTCCGGCAAGAACGCCGGCTCGTTGCGCCCGCTCTTGGGCTTGGGCCGCAAGCTGCGCGGCAGCAGGTAGGGCGCGTCGCTTTCCAGCATCAGCCGGCCTTGAGGAATGTTGCCCACCAGCGGGTGCAGGTGGGTGCCGCGGCGTTCGTCGCAGATCCAGCCGGTAATGCCGATGTGCAGGTCCAGGTCCAGGTAAGCGAACAGCGCCTCACGCTCACCGGTGAAGCAGTGCACCACCGCGCCGGTCAGGTGGTCGCGGTAGTCCTTGAGAATCGCCAGCAAGCGCTCGCTGGCATCGCGCTCGTGCAGGAACACCGGCAGGCGCAGCTCCGCAGCCAGTGTCAGATGGGCTTCCAAGGCTTTTTCCTGCAGCGGGCGAGGGGAAAAGTCGCGGTTGAAATCCAGGCCGCATTCGCCCACCGCGCATACGCGCGGTTCACTCAGCAACCGTCGCAGCTGGCGCTCGCTGTCGGCATCCCAGGCCTTGGCATCGTGAGGGTGCACGCCGGCCGTGGCGAACAGGTGCGCGCCGCTTGCATCCAGTTGTTGGCACAGTTCCAGGGCTTGTTCGCTGACCGCCAGGCTGGTGCCTGTCAGCAGCATTTGCGTAACGCCGGCCTCCAGCGCGCGCTCGACGATTGCGGCCTGTTGGTCGTGGAAACTGCTGTTGGTCAGGTTGACGCCGATATCGATCAGTTGCATGGTGCTATCTCGTGCCGCGGGGCGGCCAGCATAGCAAAAAGCGCGTTTTTCTGAAAAAACCAAGAACTTCATGCTGTTGCCGTGGTCATTTACCGTCGTTTATCACTTGGCGGTGCAACCCATGAATGCCGCTCACCGACCACGGACACGTTTTCGCATGCAGCGATGCTGGCTCATTTTTCTGCTGACGCTGGGGTTGGCCTTTGCCGGTCCCGCCCAGGCGCGCTCGCCGGGGCCGCAGCAAAACATACCGCCTGCCAAGGTGCGTGACCTGCCGCAGATTCGCACCAGCAAAGTACTGCGAGTGCTGGTCAACCAGAGCCGCAACAGCTCTGGTGAGGTCAAGGGCGAGCCAGTCGGCATCGAGTATTATCGCCTGCGTGCCCTGGAGCATTTCCTCAATGCTCGCACCGCTGACGACCAGCAGATCCAGCTAAAGCTCATCCCGCGGGCCAAGGAACAGTTGCTGGGCGCCCTGGCCCGCGGCGAGGGTGACCTGGCCGCGCCAGGCGAGCTGCTTGACCCCACTACCGTGAATGGTGTTCGTAGCAGCGCGCCGATACTCGACCAAGTGCCGCTGATGCTGGTCGGGCGCAAAGGCGAGCGAAGTTTCAGCAAGGTCGAACAGCTGTCAGGGCGTACCGTGGCGTTGACCAGCGCCAGTGCCGCCGGACCATTGATCCAGCAGGTCAACCAGCAACTGGCACTGCGCAAGCGGCCGCCGATCAAAGTGGAGTGGGTCGATTCGACGCTGGCGGTGGAGGATGTGCTGGAGATGGTACAGGCAGGCATCTACCACCTGACCGTGGTCGAGCAGCCCATTGCCCGGCGTTGGGCCCGGGTTATGCCGCGCCTGCGCCTGGACAGCCGGGTGCGCCTGGGTGCGCCGCAAGCCATGCGCTGGTATGTCGGGCGTGATGCCCCGCAATTGTTGGCCGCAGTTGATCACTTTCTGCAAGGCTACCGCGCGCCAGATAACCAGGATGCGGCGTTCGAGCGCATCTACCGCCGCCAGTACCGGGTACACAACCCGTTGGCCAGCAAGGACCGCCAGCGTCTGGCATCGGTACGGGCGGTGTTGCAGAAGCATGGCCAGGCGCAACAGATCGACTGGCTCAACCTGGCTGCGCTGGCCTTCAAGGAGTCGACGCTCAACCCGGCTGCACGCGGTACTGGCGGTGCCCATGGCCTGATGCAGATTACCCCTTCGGCGGCCCAGCGGGTGGGGGTGAGCAATACTGCGACGGTAGATGGCAATGTCCTGGCCAGTGCCCGTTACCTGGCGCTTATCCGGCGCAAGTTTTTTGCCAGTGCCAAGATCAACGAGCGTGAGCGTATGGCCTTTGTGCTGGCAGCCTACAACCTCGGCCCCGAGCGGGTTCAGGCCATGCGTGCAGAGGCTCGACGACGGGGCCTCAACGGCAACCAGTGGTTTTTCCAGACCGAACGTATCGCCATGGAGCAAGTGGGGATGGGACCGGTCAATTTCGTCAATAGCATCAACAAGTACTACCTGGCGTTCAACCGCGAACGCGCGGCACTGGAGCGCGTGGTGAAGCGTTAAGCATCGATTTTATCGATTGTTATGTTGGGTTTTTTGCGATTTTCATATCAATAGAATTGATTATGATGGCGCCCATACCCACACAACTGCTCCACTTCAAGGACGCTTCGACATGAACAACACTACCCTCAACGCGCTGTTCTCTACACGTGCTGGCGCTGGCTTGAGCGTTATCCGCATCCTGGTCGGCATCATCTTCATGGCTCATGGTGCGCAAAAACTCTTCGGCCTGTTCGGTGGCTACGGCCTGGAAGGCACCGGCCAATGGATGGAAAGCATCGGCCTGGCGCCGGGTTATCTGATGGCCCTGCTGTCCGGCAGTGCCGAATTCTTCGGCGGCCTGGCCTTGGTGGTCGGCCTGCTGGCTCGCCCGGCGGCCCTGGCGCTGACGGTGACCTTGGTAGTGGCGATCGTTTCGGTGCACATCGGCAACGGCCTGTTCATGTCCAACAACGGCTATGAGTTCGCTCTGGCGCTGTTGGCCGGCACTGTTGCAGTCATGATCGAAGGCGCTGGCCGCTTCTCGCTCGACCGCCTGATCGCCCGGTAATCAGCTGCACGCTGTGAGCTACGAGCCGCAGGCAAGCGCGGGCCAATACTCGGCGTGTTCTTGCTTGCGGCTTGTCGCTTGCAACTTGGGGCTCATCGCTCTAGCATACCGCCTGCGCCGATTTAAACAGCTACTTGCGGGGCGCAGGAAAGCCCCACCTCCGGGCCGTCCGAAATACCGCTAAAGCGCTGGTTCGGTGACGCCTCCCACCGCTGCCCAGCGGGATTCGCGAGGCGGAGAGAAGCTCCATGAGTTGCCCACGTACCAGTGTCTGTTTGAGCCCTTTGCCTGCCAGCCAGGCGTCCCGCACACCGCGCATCCTGCTCGGCGGCCGGCATCAACCCACCCTTTTGCGTCATCTTGAAGGCCTGTCACGGCGCAAGGGGCAGGCGCGTGCCTTTCTGATCCAGTTCGCCGACAGTGGCTGCCACCTCGCGCAGTATGGCAATGACCGTTTCGACCTGGCTGTGATCCAGGCGCCGGCACCGGACGAGGCCGCCGAAGTCATCGGCCATCTCACCCGCATCGCGCGTCAAGGCCTGATTACCCGCCGCTGAGGAATGCGCTATTGAGCACCAATATCATCACCACAGAAGGCCATGAGGCGCTGAAGAAAGAGCTGGACCACCTGTGGCGGGTGTATCGTCCGGAAATCACCCAAAAGGTTGCCTGGGCCGCTTCGTTGGGTGACCGCAGCGAGAACGCGGACTACCAGTACAACAAGAAGCTGCTGCGCGAAATCGACCGCAGGGTGCGATACCTGCGCAAGCGGCTTGAAGATGTGAAAGTGGTGGCGTACTCGCCCGAGCAGGAAGGCAGAGTGTTTTTCGGTGCCTGGGTTGAGATCGAGAACGACGAGGGCGAGACCATGAAGTTTCGCATTGTCGGCTACGACGAGATCTACGGGCGCAACGATTACATCTCGATCGATTCGCCCATGGCCCGTGCCTTGCTGAAGAAGGAGGAGGGTGATGAGGTGGTGGTGCATACACCTACCGGTGAAGCGACCTGGTATGTGAGCAGCATCCGTTACGGCCAGTCAGTCTCGACGGACTGACTGGCCCGTCTTGCGTCAGCTTGAGGCATGTGCTGTCCCGGCAGAAGCGCTGACAGCCAGGCCTCAAGCCTCGCGCAACACCGCCAGCGGGCTGGCATTCAACGCACGCCGCGTTCCCAGCACCCCCGCACCCCCTACCAGCAGTGCCCCTGTCAGCGGCAACACCAGCAGCCACGGGTGCGGGCTCCACTGCAAGTCGAAGGCATAGCGGTACAGCACCCAGGTAATCAGTTCGCAGCCCACGGCCGCCAATAGCCCGCTGGCCGCACCCAGCAGGCCGAACTCGATCCGCCGGGCCTTGACCAGCAAGGGCCGCGCCGCGCCCAGTGCGCGCAACAGTGCCCCTTGGCGAATGCGCTCGTCCAGCGTGGCCTGCAAGCCGGCGAACAGCACTGCCAGCCCCGCGGCCAGCACGAACAGCAGCACATACTCCACCGCCAGGGTTACCTGGGCGAGAATGCTGCGCAGCTGGTCGAGCAAGGCATCCACCTGCAGGATGGTCACCGCCGGAAACGCCCGTGACAGCGCGACGACATCCAGGTCATGCCCCGGTGCCAGGTAGAAGCTGGTCAGGTAAGTGGTCGGCAGCCCCTGCAGCGTGCCAGGCTGGAAGATCATGTAGAAGTTCGGCTGGAAGCTGTCCCAATGCACGTTGCGCAGGCTGCTGACGCGGGCCTGGCGCTGCTGGCCGCCAATATCGAACGTCAGCAGGTCGCCCATCTGTAGTTTCAGGCTGCTGGCCAGTTCCGCCTCCACCGAAACCCCGGGGATATCGTTGTCGGCTGGCAAGGCTTGCCACCAACTGCCTGCGGTCAGCACGTTGCCTTCGGGCAACTCGGCGGCCCAGGTCAGGCTGAGGTCGCGCTGCACGGCGCGCTCGCCTGCCGAGTCCTTGCTGACCACCTGCTGTACCGGTTTTTCGTTGATTTGCACCAGGCGCCCGGGCGTCACCGGGTACAGCGGCGCTGAAGCGGCATTGACCTGATGCAGGTGTTGAATGAACGGCTCACGGTCATCTGGCAGGATGTTCAGGGCGAAGTGGTTGGGCGCATCCTTGGGTAGTTGTGCCTGCCAGGTATCGAGCAGCTCTGCGCGCAACAGGGCGACCAAGGCCATGGCCAGCAGTATCAGGCCGAATGCCAGGGCCTGGCCTGCTGCCGCCATGGGGTGGCGCAATAGCTGGCCCAGCCCCAGACGCCAGGTGAGTGGCGCACCGGCCAGCAGCTGGCGCAGGCTGCGTAAACCGAGCAACAGCAGGCCGCCGAGCAGAAGTGCAGCGACCAGGCCGCCACCGAGCAGGGCGAAGGTGAGCAGCAGATCGAGGCTCAGGCGCCACATGATCAGGCCCAGGGCGAGCAGGGCGGCACCGTACACCAGCCAACTGCTCGCAGGTATCGGCAGCAGGTCACGGCGCAGCACGCGCAGTGGCGGCACCTGGCCCAGCGCCGCAATCGGCGGCAGGGCAAAGCCAGCCAGTGCCACCAGCCCGGTACCGATACCTGCCAGCGCAGGGACGATGCCGCCAGCGGGCACCACGCTCGGCAGCAAGCCGTGCAGCAGGCGGAACAGGCCCAGCTGAGCCAGCCAGCCGAGCAAGGCGCCGGCCAGGGCAGCGACCAGGCCGAGCATGGCCAGTTGCAAGCAATACAAGCCCAATGCCTGGTGGCGCGACAGGCCCAGGCAGCGCAGCAGGGCGCTGGCGTCCAGTCGGCGTGCGGCATAGCGACTGGCCGACAGTGCCACGGCCACGCCTGCCAGCAGCACAGCTACCAGGCTGGCCATGTTCAGGTAGCGTTCGGCTTTGCCCAGCGCACCGCCGATCTGTTGGTTGCCATCACGGGTGTCACGCAGGCGCTGGTTGGCGGCCAGGTCTTTTTCCACGGTGTGACGGTATTGCGCCAGTGCCTCGGCATCGCCGCGCCACAGGTCACGGTAGGTGACCCGGCTGCCCGGCTGGATCACGCCGGTGGCCTCCAGGTCGGCCAGGTTCATCATCACGCGCGGGGTAAGGCTGTAGAAGTTGTTGGCGCGGTCCGGTTCGTAGGTAAGCACACGGCTCATGCGCAGGGTTTTCATGCCCACGTCGATGCTGTCGCCGATTGCCAGCCCCAGTGCTGCCAACAGGCGTGGTTCGACCCACACTTCGCCAGGGGCAGGGCCGCCGCCGGGTGTTTCTTCGGCATAAGGTGCCGGAGCGCTGCGTACTTGCCCGCGCAAGGGGTAGGCGCCGTCGGCGGCCTTTACGCTGGACAGCTGGATGCCATTGTCGCCGCCGACCACGCTGGTGAACTCGACCACGCGTGCATGGCGCAAGCCCAGTGCCTTGCCGGCATCGAGTTGTTGCTCGCGGGCCGGGGCGCTGCCCTGCAGGACCAGATCGGCGCCCAGGAACTCGCTGGCGCGCAGCTGCATGGCGCCGTTTAGGCGGGCGCCGAAATAGCCGATGGCGGTGCTGGCAGCTACCGCCACCAACAGGGCAAAGAACAGCACGCGCACTTCACTGGCGCGAACATCGCGCAGCAACTGGCGCAGTGCCAGGCCACACAGGCGGGACAGCGGCATACGGCTCACCGGGCCTCCGTCGGCGCCACAAGGCGGCCCGCGTCCAGGCGGATCTGGCGCCGGCAACGGCGGGCCAGGCGTTCGTCATGGGTGACCAGCACCAAGGTAGTGCCGCGCTCCTTGTTCAGCTCGAACAACAAGTCGCTGATGCGTTCGCCGGTGTGGCTGTCGAGGTTGCCGGTGGGCTCATCGGCGAACAGCACCGCAGGCTGCGCGGCGAAGGCGCGGGCGATTGCCACGCGCTGCTGCTCGCCGCCCGACAGCTGTCGAGGTGTGTGGCTCAGGCGCTTGCCCAGGCCGACCCGCTCCAGCAAAGTGCGAGCCTGTTCGCGGGCATCGCGGCGGCCGTCCAGCTCCAGTGGCAGCATGACGTTTTCCAGTGCATTGAGGCTGTCGAGCAGCTGGAACGACTGGAACACGAAACCCACATGTTCGGCGCGCACACGGGCGCGTTGGTCTTCATCCAGTGGCCCCAGGTCGTGGCCGGCGAGCACGACATTGCCAGCGCTGGGGCGGTCGAGGCCGGCGAGCAAACCGAGCAGGGTCGACTTGCCAGAGCCCGAGGCGCCGACGATGGCCAGGCTGTCGCCTTGGGCCAGGTCGAGAGACAGTGCGTGGAGGATGGTAAGGTCACCTTCCGCGCTGGGGACCACTTTGCTAAGGTTCTGCGCAACGAGAATGCTGGGGCTCATGGAGAATCCGATGCGAGTGTGGTGGTTGAGTGCCGGTCTGGCCCTGTATTGCCTGGCCCAGAGCGCAGCGGCAGGAACACTGCTGGTTGTTGGCGATAGTATCAGCGCCGGTTTTGGCCTGGATAGCCGTCAGGGCTGGGTGTCTCTCTTGCAGGCCCGCCTCAGGGACGAAGGTTTTGACGACAAAGTGGTCAATGCTTCGATCAGTGGCGATACCAGCGCAGGTGGCCAGGCGCGGCTGCCGGCGCTGCTTGCAGCACATAAACCGAGCCTGGTG
Source organism: Pseudomonas sp. GLN_2 (assembly GCF_043106005.1). Lineage (NCBI taxonomy): Bacteria > Pseudomonadati > Pseudomonadota > Gammaproteobacteria > Pseudomonadales > Pseudomonadaceae > Pseudomonas > Pseudomonas sp. GLN_2. The sequence continues at coordinate 54,695 of NZ_JBICMC010000045.1, forward strand.
GTGCTGGAGCTGGGCGGCAACGATGGCCTGCGCGGGCAGCCGCCTGCACAATTGCAACAAAATCTTGCCTCGATGATCGAGCGTTCGCGTCAGGCAGGGGCCAAGGTGCTGCTATTGGGCATGCGCCTGCCGCCCAATTATGGTGTGCGTTACACCACCGCCTTTGCCAAGGTGTATGAACAGCTGGCAGCGGACAAACAGGTTCCCTTGGTGCCGTTTTTCCTCGAAGGGGTAGGGGGCGTACCTGAACTGATGCAGGCTGATGGCATCCATCCGGCCCAGGGGGCTCAGCAGCGCCTGCTGGAAAATGCCTGGCCAGCGATAAAACCCTTGCTGTGAAGCTTTAAACGGGGGCGCCTTTCGGCTAATGTTGCGCCCCCCGTTTCGAGTGCTCCAAATGCCGCGCCCTGCCTGGTCCCTGTATGCCTACCAACTGATCGAGCCCGACGAGCAGCTCGACCTGTTCGCCTGCCAGGAAATCCGCGTCCACCTCGTGGCCCGCCAGCTTGAGCTGGGCGTGCCGGTCGACCGTACCTTGTGTGGCGGCCTGCTGCCAGCCCAGCCGCGTTGGTCGGGGGTGCCGCGATCGATCTACCGCGATGGCCGCCTGTGTGAGCTGTGCCGTGCCATCCTCGATGCCCAGCGACGCGGCATGCGCCCGGTGTGGCCTGAGCTGCATGGCAGCTGAACGACAGGCGCCTTTCATCATCTGAAACGCTTGCAACGTGCCAATGCCTCCCGCTTGCATCGGCGCGGGTGTACAATCGATCCTCTTGACCCATCTTTCGAAGGATTTACCGGATGTTGCCGCGCTTTCCTGCCGTCACCCGTAGCCTGTCCCTGGCCGCCCTGTTGGTAGCGGGCCCCGCTGCTGCGCTGGAGCTGCCACTGCCACCGCCCGGTGAAGACATCGTCGGCCAGGTGCATGTGATCAAGGCAAAGTACGAGGACACGTTCGCCGATATCGGCACCGCAAACGACCTCGGCTACCTGGAAATGATTGCCGCCAACCCCGGCGTGGACCCTTGGCTGCCGGGCGCCGGCACCGAGATCATCCTACCGACCCGTTTTGTTCTGCCGCCGGGCCCGCGCGAAGGCATCGTCATCAACCTGGCCGAGTACCGCATGTACTACTTCCCCAAGGGGGAGAGCGTGGTGTACACCTTCCCGCTGGGCATTGGTCGCGAGGGATGGGGGTCGCCGATCGCCAACACCAAGATCACCGCCAAGACGCCCAACCCAACCTGGACGCCGCCCGCTTCGATTCGCAAAGAGCACGCCGAGGACGGTGACATCCTGCCGACGGTGGTGCCGGCTGGCCCGGACAACCCGCTGGGGCCGTTCAAGTTCACCTTGGGCGTACCGGGCTATCTGATCCATGGTTCGAACAAGAAGTTCGGCATTGGCATGCGCACCAGTCACGGTTGCTTCCGCATGTTCAACAACAACGTGCTTGAACTGTCGAAGATGGTGCCGGTGGGGACGCCAGTGCGCATCATCAACGAGCCTTACAAGTTTGGTATCAGCGCCGGCAAGGTCTATCTTGAGGCACACACGCCGCTGGATGACCAGGGTAATCCGTCAGTGGTCGACAAACACACCGCAGTTATCAATGCCTTGCTCAAGCGTGAAGACCTGGCCAATAACCTACGCATGAACTGGGACATGGTACGTGACGTGGTGGCTGCAGAAGATGGCATGCCGGTAGAAATTGCCGTGCCGGTGGAAAACCAAGGGGCTGCACCGATGGTGTCCAGCATTCCGCCCGAACTGCAGTAAGGTACTTTCGACACACCCAGGCCTGCCTTAGTGCAGGCCTTTTCGTACCTGCTGGCCGCGTTTGTCGGATTCAAAGGCAATAAAAAAGCCGACCCACAAGTGGGTCGGCTTCTTAACAATCCGTGAGGATTATTACTTGCGGCTGGCTTTGTCCAGCATACGCAGAGCGCGCTCGTTGGCTTCGTCAGCGGTCTGCTGAGCCTTCTGAGCGGCTGCCATTGCGTCGTCAGCCTTACGGTAGGCTTCGTCAGCACGAGCTTGAGCGCGAGCTGCTGCGTCTTCAGTCGCAGTCAGACGAGCTTCGGTTTCTTTGGATACGCTGCTGCAACCGGTAGCCAGAACTGCGGCCAGAGCCAGAGCAGAGAATTTCAGAACGTTGTTCATCGTGTTCCCCTTCAAGGACTTTCTATTAAATAGCCATCTCTCAGGAAAGAGAAACTGGCCGGCGTACATAGTACCCATTACTTGTAGTAAGTAAACTGACTGAGCGCAAGAACTGCAAAAAAAATGTTGCTTGACTCCGCGCCGACAAGATTTGCGACGTGTCTGTGAAAAAAAGGTGCAGGGTTCGCAAGCGGTTGTGGTAAGGGAACTTTTTTGTTGAACTAAGGGTGACTTTAACTGTCGATCAGCGTCTTAAGCCCTAGAACATCCGGTGGCTGTTGGGCGGGCTTGGAAAAGTCGCCCGGGCGGCGTTTCGACCTTTTTTAACCGCCACCACCTTGAGCAATCCCGCTCGTGGTGCCTACTATCTTGTGAGTGCCAGACGATCCGAACGATTACAATCGTCCAATGGTCGAAGCGGCAACAGGTGGCGTAGAGGATTCTGTGCCGGATAAACCACCATCGGTTAAGGTAAGGGTCTGCCGAGAAGACCTGCGAGGAGTAGTGATGAGCGAAGCGCTGACCATCCACCATGACCAGGCCGGTCATCAGTTCGAGACCAACGTGGACGGTCATCGTGCCTACCTGACGTACATGGATCTGGGCAAGCAGACGCTGGACATCTATCGCACCTTCGTGCCCAACGCCCTGCGCGGCCGTGGGATCGCTGCCGCCCTGACCGAGCGGGCGCTGGAGTACGCCGAGCAGATGGGCTACACGGTGATCCCGTCTTGCTCGTATGTGGAGCGTTACATGGAGCGCCAGCAGCGGCATTCGAGCAAGGCCTGAGCTGACGACAGGCACCCGACACAACAAAAAACGCCGGGCAGTGCCCGGCGTTTTTTATTCCCGCAATGTTCAGCCGCGCTTACGCTGCGGCAGCACATCCTTGAGTTTGGCATGCATGCTGCGCAGGGTTTTCTCGGTCGCCGACCAGTCGATGCAGGCGTCCGTGATCGACACGCCATACTGCAACTCGTCCAGGTTTTTCGGAATGGACTGACAGCCCCAGTTCAGGTGGCTTTCGACCATCAGGCCGATGATCGACTGGTTGCCTTCGAGGATCTGGTTGGCGACGTTCTCCATCACCAGCGGTTGCAGGGCCGGGTCCTTGTTGGAGTTGGCATGGCTGCAGTCGACCATGATGTTGGCCTTGATCTTGGCCTTGGCCAGGTCCTGTTCGCACAGGGCGACGCTGACCGAGTCGTAGTTCGGCTTGCCATTGCCGCCGCGCAGTACCACGTGGCCGTATGGGTTGCCCTTGGTGGTGACGATCGACACGCCGCCTTCCTGGTTGATGCCCAGGAAGCGGTGCGGCTTGGACACCGACTGCAGGGCATTGATGGCAACGGTCAGGCCGCCGTCGGTGCCGTTCTTGAAGCCCACCGCCGAGGACAGGCCCGAGGCCATCTCGCGGTGTGTTTGCGATTCGGTGGTGCGGGCACCGATGGCCGACCAGCTGATCAGGTCTTGCAGGTACTGCGGGGAAATCGGGTCGAGCGCTTCGGTGGCGGTCGGCAGGCCCATTTCGGCCAGGTCCAGCAGCAGCTTGCGGCCGATGTGCAGGCCGTCCTGGATCTTGAACGAGTCATCCAGGTACGGATCGTTGATCAGGCCTTTCCAGCCGACGGTGGTGCGCGGCTTTTCGAAGTACACGCGCATGACCAGGTACAGCGTATCGGACACTTCTTCGGCCAGCACTTTCAGGCGCTCGGCGTATTCGTGGGCGGCCTTGATGTCGTGGATGGAGCAAGGCCCGACCACGACGAACAGGCGATGGTCCTTGCCGTCGAGAATATTGCGCACCACTTCACGGCCGGCAGTCACGGTCTGCAGGGCCTTGGCGCTGAGGGGGATTTCCTTCTTGAGCTGATCAGGGGTGATCAGGGTCTCGTTGGAGGCAACGTTCAAGTCATCGATCGGTAAATCAGCCATCGTGTTACTCGTCAGGTCACGGGTGCCGGCCGCCAACTATCCCCGTGCGGCCCAGCAGCAAGAATAATCGCAGCGGGGAGCCGAACCTTAGCGCGTTACAGATGGCACGACAATGGGCTGAACCCAGTCATTGTGGGGTTTTTACCTGAGCGAGGGGGTTGCGTGCGAATGGACTGCCCAGGGCTACGTAACCTGTGTAAAAAGAGTGCTGACCCTTTACCTGGAGATTGGCATGCATTCGCTCCCCCCTCGCATCGGCATCATCGGCAGTGGCGCCATCGGCGGCTTTTATGGGTTGATGCTGGCTCGCGCCGGTTTCGATGTGCATTTTCTGTTGCGCAGCGAGTACCAGGCCGTTTGTGAGCGCGGGCTGAGCCTGGACAGTGCCGTGCATGGCGCACTGCACATGAGTGTGCAGGCTTACGTCAGCGCCGCCGACATGCCGCCCTGTGACTGGCTTCTGATCGGGGCCAAGGCCACCAGCAACGAGCAGTTGGCACCGTTGATCGTCCAGGCTGCTGCGCCCGGCGCCAAGGTGGTGCTGTTGCAGAACGGCCTGGGTGTCGAGGAGCAGTTGCGTCCGGCCTTGCGTAGCGACATGCACCTGCTCGGCGGCCTGTGCTTCATCTGCGTCAACCGCCAGGCGCCAGGTGTAATCCGCCACCAGGCGCTGGGGGCGGTCAACCTGGGGTATCACAGCGGGCCGGCCACCGACTGCGGTATTGCGCTGGTGAGTGAAGGCGCCGGGTTGTTCCAGGCGGCGGGGATCGACTCGCAGGCCATGCCGAACCTGGCCTTGGCGCGCTGGCAGAAGCTGGTGTGGAACGTGCCTTACAACGGGCTGTCGGTGCTGCTGGGGGCCAGCACTTCGCCACTGATGGCCGACAGCAATAGCCGCGAGCTGATACAGGCCTTGATGGCCGAGGTGGTGCAGGGGGCGGCAGCCTGTGGCCATGTACTGCCCGAGGGCTATGCCGAGCACTTGTTCCAGGTGACCGAGCGCATGCCTGACTACTGGCCGAGCATGCATCACGACCATGTCCACAAACGCCCGTTGGAGCTGGGGGCCATTTACGCCGAGCCGTTGGCACGCGCTCGGGCGGCAGGCTGCAGCATGCCGCGCATTGAAATGCTGTACCAAGCGCTGAGTTTCATCGACAGCAGCAACCGGCCTGCCTGAGGGTGGCCGAGGCTTCGGCGGGGCCCTCCAGCCCACGGCGGCAGCGCGCCGGACGGCAAAGCGAGCGTCCGGCGCGCTGCTAAGCTGAAGCTTGCTCTGCCGCTGCGGCAGTCGAGGAGGTCGAATGATCCGCTCCATGCTGTACGCCACCGACCTCGGTGTCTACGCCCCTTTCGTGATGCAACACGCGCTGGCCCTGGCGCGCACGTTCGGTGCCGAGTTGTATGTGATCCACGCGGTCGAGCCGATGGGCCAGTTCGCCGAATCCCTCCTGCAAAGTTACCTCGATGAGCAGACGCTCGATCAATTGCACAGCCAGGGGGTGAACACCGTGATGGCGAACATAGAGCAGCGTGTGCTGGAAAACTTTCGCGACGAGCTGGGCGAAGAGGCTGACCTGGCGGTGATCAAGGCCGTGCGTGTGCGTCAGGGCGACCCGGCGCAGGTGATTCTCGACCAGGCCCAGCGGCTAAGCGTCGACCTGTTGATATTCGGTAGCCACAGTGCCGGTGCCGGGGTGGATGTACCGCTGGGGCGCACGGCGGTGCGGCTGCTGCAGCTGTCGCCGGTGCCGGTGTACATGGTGCCCTTGGCGCAGCATCTGGGGCGTAGGAAAACGTGAAGATAGGTGCAGTCCGTTTCCGTGGGCATGTAACAAAATAGTTCTAGATTTATTTCCAGAACCACTAATATAGTTATATATCGTCGCTGCCTGCTGCCGCGGACTCACCGCTGAACCGAGGGAAACCTATGAAGCTTCAACAACTGCGCTACATCTGGGAAGTGGCGCACCATGACCTCAACGTCTCCGCGACGGCGCAGAGCCTGTATACCTCCCAGCCAGGTATCAGCAAGCAGATCCGCCTGCTCGAAGACGAATTGGGTGTTGAAGTCTTTGCCCGCAGCGGCAAGCATCTGACCCGCGTGACCCCGGCCGGTGAGCGCATCATCAATACCGCAGGCGAAATCCTGCGCAAGGTCGAGAGCATCAAGCAGATTGCCCAAGAGTTCTCCAACGAGAAGAAGGGCACGCTGTCCATCGCCACCACCCACACCCAGGCGCGCTACGCGTTGCCGCCGGTTATCAGCAGCTTTATCAAGCAGTATCCGGAGGTGTCCCTGCACATGCATCAGGGTTCGCCCATGCAGATTGCCGAGATGGCTGCGGACGGTACGGTCGATTTCGCCATCGCCACCGAGGCGCTGGAGCTGTTCGGCGATCTGATCATGATGCCGTGCTACAAGTGGAACCGTTGCGTTGTGGTGCCACAGGGGCACCCGCTGGCCAAGCTGCCGAAACTGACCCTGGAAGCCGTCGCCGAATACCCGATCGTCACCTACGTGTTCGGTTTCACCGGGCGCTCGAAATTGGATGAAGCTTTCAATCACCGCGGCCTCACGCCAAAAGTGGTCTTCACCGCGGCTGACGCCGACGTCATCAAGACGTATGTGCGCCTGGGGCTGGGCGTGGGTATCGTTGCTGGCATGGCTGTGGACGCCAAGCTCGACAGTGACTTGGTGGCGCTGGATGCCAGTGAGCTGTTCGAAGCCAGTATCACCAAGATCGGCTTCCGTCGGGGTACCTTCCTGCGCGGCTTCATGTGCGACTTCATTGAGAAGTTTGCCCCGCACCTGACCCGTGAAGTGATGGCCAAGGCCATTCAGTGCCATAACAAGCAAGAGCTGGAAGCGTTGTTCGAAGGTGTCGAGCTGCCGGTTCACTGATTCGGGAGTGATGGGGCCGCTGTGGGAGCGGGCGGCTTTGGTCGCGATCACCGGCAAAGGCGGTGCCATGCACCGCGTCGCCTGCTTCGCGGGTAAACCCGCTCCTACAGACCGCCCGGGCTATCTCAAGCCTTGCTGATCAGGTTGCCCGCATGCAACCCGCATTCCTTCTGCGTCGACTCTTCCCACCACCAGCGCCCTTCACGCTCATGCTGGTTTGGCAGCACCGGGCGGGTGCATGGCTCGCAGCCAATGCTGATGAAGCCACGCTCGTGCAGGCTGTTGTACGGCAGCTCGAGCATGCGGATATAACCCCATACTTCTTCACTGCTCATCTGCGCCAGCGGGTTGAACTTGTACAGCGTGCGCTCAGGCGTGGAAAAGGCGCTGTCGATTTCCAGTGCTGCCACCTGGCTGCGGGTGCCCGGGCTTTGGTCGCGGCGCTGGCCGGTGGCCCAGGCGCTGACGGTGGCCAGCTTGCGTCGCAGCGGCTCGATCTTGCGAATGCCGCAGCACTCGCCATGGCCGTCCTTGTAGAAGCTGAACAGGCCCTTTTCCTTGACGAACGGGTCGAGCTTGGCGCGGTCCGGGCTGAGGATTTCGATCGGCAGGTTGTACTGTTCGCGTACCTGGTCGATGAATCGGTAGGTCTCCGGGTGCAGGCGCCCAGTGTCGAGGCTGAATACCTTTACCTGCTTGTTCAGCTTCCAGGCCATGTCGACCAGCACCACATCCTCGGCGCCGCTGAAGGAGATCCACAGGTCATCGCCGAAGTGCTCGAAGGCAAGCTTGAGGATGTCCTGCGGGGACTTGTTGGCATAGGTCGCGGCCAGGGCGGCGACGTCGAAGGGTTGGCTCATCAGGCGGTTTCCATCTTGGCTGTGGCGCTGTGCGCTCGTAGTAGGGGGATGGTAACAAAAAAACGTGGTCTAGATGGGCTCACAAGCCCTGCAGGGTCTGCATCAGCACCCGCACTTTGGCGATCGACTCTTCATACTCGGCCTGCCACTGCGAGTCGGCTACCACCGCGCCGCCGCCCCAGCAACTGACCTGTCCATCTTTGATCAGCAAGCTGCGAATGGCGATCGAACTGTCCATTTCGCCGCGCACATCCACATACAGCAGCGAGCCGCAGTACAGCGCACGGCGCGCGGGTTCCAGTTCGTCGATGATCTGCATGGCGCGGATTTTCGGCGCGCCGGTAATCGAGCCGCCAGGGAAGCTGTCGCCGATCAGGTCCAGCGCGTCCTTGTCGCTGGCCAGCTGGCCGGTGATGCTGCTGACCAGATGGTGCACGTTGGGGTAACTCTCCAGGCTGAACAGTTCCGGTACCTTCACTGAGCCGATCTCACACGTGCGCCCCAGGTCGTTGCGCAGCAGGTCGACGATCATCAGGTTTTCCGAGCGATCCTTCGGGCTGTGCAGCAGCTCTTGGGCATTACGCTGGTCTTCAGCCGGGTCGCTGGCGCGTGGGCGGGTGCCCTTGATCGGGCGGGTTTCCACCTGGCCCTGGCTGACGCGGATGAAGCGCTCGGGCGAAAAGCTCAGCAGGGTACTGCCGTCGGCCAGTTGCTGGTAGCCGGAAAAAGGGGTCGGGCAGGCCTGGCGCAGGGCCTGGTAGGCTCGCCATGGATCGCCTTGGCAGGGCGCGCGAAAGCGTTGGGTGAGGTTGATCTGGTAGCAGTCACCGGCCTGGATATAGCGTTGTACCTGGTCGAAAGCGGTTTTGTATTGCTCCGGCTCCAGGTCACCGACCATCGGTGCGAGCAGCCGGAAGTCGCCGGTGGTGGCGCTGGTGTCCTGGAACAGGCTGATAAGGCGTTCGCGTTCGTCGCCGGCCAGGCTCGGGTGGAACACCAGCTGGCTGGTGCCGAGCAGATGATCACTGACCAGTGCCCAGTCATACAGGCCCAGTTGTGCGTCTGGCAGGCCGAGGTCGTCCACGGCCAGACTTGGCAGGTGTTCCAGGCGGCGGCCGAAGTCGTAGCTCAGGTAGCCGATCAGGCCACCGGCAAAGGGCAGTTCTACACCGTTGGGCAAGTCGGCGTGGCCCAGTTGTGCCAGGCCAGCGCGCAGGCGCTGGAGGAAGACGCGGCCATCTTCATCGGGCTGCGCCTGCAGTTGTTGCAGCGGCCAGGCGCTGAGCAGGTCGAAACGCCCGCGTTCGGCGCCGGGGCGGGCGCTGTCGAGCAGGATCGCACCGGGGGCCTGGCGCAGGTGGGCGAAATAGGCGGCAGGGTCGGGCTGGTAGGGCAGGGGGTGTAGCGTGCAGGTCGGCATCAGTATGGACGGCGATGTAAAAGCGAGGAGGGCGATTGTAGACCTGTGCAGGAAAAGCGCCTAGCGCTGGGTACGACATTCAACATTGTGTTTGGCTCATACGCAGCACAAGGCAGTTCCTGCAGGTTGAGCGAAGCGCTCGAATCAACTGCAGTGCTTGCAGGAGCAACCTTGTGCTGCGAATGGGCTGCAAGGCAGCCCCTGTATTTCAGCGGTTAGGCACATGCCCGAACAGGCCCTGTGCTACCCGTACCCGCTGCTCGGCGTCTTCGGTCACACCCTCCTTGGCCAGTGCTTCGATGTGCGCCTCAATGGCATGGGTGCGCTGAGTCAGGCCGCAGTCGTTGGCAATCTGGATGTTCAGCCCCGGGCGGGCGTTGAGCTCCAGAATCAGCGGGCCCTTGTCCTGGTCAAGCACCATGTCCACGCCGATATAGCCCAGGCCGCACAGTTCATAGCAGCCAGCGGCCAGCTTCATGAAACCGTCCCAGTTCGGCAGTTGCACGCCGTCCACCGCGTTGGTGGTGTCCGGGTGCTTGCTGATGATGTTGTTCAGCCAGGTGCCGCGCAGGGTCACGCCGGTGGCCAGGTCGACACCCACACCGATGGCGCCCTGGTGCAGGTTGGCCTTGCCGCCAGACTGGCGAGTCGGCAGGCGCAGCATGGCCATCACCGGGTAGCCCATCAGGACGATGATGCGGATGTCCGGTACACCTTCGTAACTGATGCTCTTGAAAATCTGGTCCGGGGTCACGCGGTACTCGATCAGCGCGCGGTCGCGGTGCCCGCCGAGGGAGTACAGCCCGGTGAGGATGCTGGAAATCTGGTGCTCGATTTCCTCATGACTGATGATCTTGCCCGACACTGTGCGGTAGCGGTCCTCGAAGCGGTCGGCGATTACCAGGATGCCGTCACCGCCGGCGCCTTGCGCCGGCTTGATGACGAAATCGCTGCGACCGCCGATGATCTGGTCGAGCTTATCGATCTCTTTTTCGGTCTCGATGATGCCGTACATTTCCGGCACATGGATGCCGGCCGCCAGTGCGCGCTCCTTGGTGATGATCTTGTCGTCGACGATCGGGTACAGGCTGCGCTTGTTGTACTTCAGCACATAGTCCGCGTTACGTCGGTTGATCCCCATGATGCCCCGGGCCTCCAGGGCTTTCCACGTCTTGATCAGGCCAAACATCAGGTGTCTGCCTTTTTCAGGAAGGCTTTGAAGCGCACGAGCTCGGTCAGGCGGTAGCCGCGATAACGGCCCATCGCCAGCATGAAGCCCACCAGGATCAGCAGCACCGCCGGGAAGGTGAACACGAAGTACACCAGCTCCGGCACCATCATCAGCAGGTGTGCCAGGGAGGCGGCGAACAGGGTGCCGATGGCCACTTTCATGGCATGGCCGCCACCACGCTCCTCCCAGGTGATCGACAGGCGTTCGATGGTCATGGTCAGGATCACCATCGGGAACAGTGCTACCGACAGCCCGCGTTCAAGGCCCAGCTTGTGGCTGAACAGGCTGATGGCGGCAATCAGCACCACGACGAAGGTCAATACCACCGACAGGCGTGGCAGCATCTGCAGCTTGAGGTGTTCCAGGTACGAGCGCAGCGACAGGCCCAGGGCAGTGATCACCGTGAACAGCATGATACCGAAGCCCAACTGGGTTTCGCGGAACGCCAGGGCGATCAGCACCGGGGTGAATGTGCCCAGGGTCTGGATGCCGATCAGGTTGCGCAGCACCAGGATCACCAATACGCCGATCGGGATCATGACCATGATCATGAAGGTTTGCTGGGTTTGCAGCGGCAGACCGTACAGCGAGTATTCGAGGAAGTCGGCGTCGGTGTTCTCGTCGGTCAGCTTGGCCAGGCGGATGGCGTTCATCTCGCTGTTGTTCATGCTGAAGGTGACAGTGGCCTTCTTGCCGCCATCGACGGTGATCAGGTTGTCGTCACCGGTCCACCACAGCAGGCGGTCGCTCGGCAGGCCTTGCTCACCGGTGTCCGGGTTGAAGTACAGCCAGTCGTCGCCGTTGAAGCTGCGCAGCCACAGCTCTGGGGTTTGCGGGGTGTCGGCCAGCAGGCGGATGGTGTGCACCTTTTCCATCGGCACGTGGGCGATCGACAGCAGCAGGTCGATGACCTGGGCCTTCTTCATTGCCGAAGTGTCGCCGGCCAGCAGCAGCTTGACGTTGTCGTCGTTGAGGTTGTTGACCCGCTTGATGGTCTCGCTGACAAAGGTCTCGACGTCGGCCGAGTGCTGACGTATAGGCGCCATCAGCGCTTCAGCGGCGATCTTCTCGGGGCCTTCGACGGCCAGGCTGTCACGGAAGGTCGGGCCTTTGATCTTGGTCTTCTCGTTGCTGTAGCGCTTGGTCAGTACCAGGCGGTAGTAGAGGGTCTGGTTGCCGCTGGCGCGACGTGCCGACCAGGTAACCTTGCGGTTGCCGTCGGCGCGGTTGATGCTGACCCCGTAGTTGTTGGAGATGAAGCTCTCGTTGAGGCTGACGTAGTCGCGGTTCAGCGGTGGCACGAACATCTGCACCTTGACCGGGTCCTTGCTGCTGGCCACGAACTCGACCTTGGCGTCAATGTTCCACAGGTCGTCGGTTTCATCCTCGGTCACCGGGATGCCGAGCACGAAGATCTGATAAGCCGTGACCGCCACGCCCAATAGCACCAGCACGGTGATCAGGACTTTCAGATGGAGGGTGAGAGAGCGCATCGGGATTACTCTGCTTTGGGAGCGTCGGTGGCACAGGCAGGTTTGCCGGCCGCATATTTAAGGCTTGGGTCAACCAGTGCGTCGAAGTGCTTGAGCGCCTCGGAACCGATCAGCAGCGGGAACTGGAACGCGCTGCGGTCGGTGAGGTTGACTTCGATGGTGCGCCTGGTCTGGCCCATGCAGATTTCGAGTTCGATGACCGGGCGGGCCGTGTAGGCCTTGCCTGATTCGGCATCATAGTCGCCGGCCCGGCGCTTGATCTTGCTGACGCGTGCCAGTGGGCGTTCGATCGGGTGCGAATGGGCCGCATCGATGGCGAGGTAGAAGCGTACCCAGCTTTCGCCATTGCGCTTGAACCGCTTGATGTCGCGGGCGCTGAGCGACGCGGTCTTGGCACCGGTGTCGAGCTTGGCGGCCACTTCCAGGTCCAGGTCGCCCAGATGTGCGTATTCGTTGAGACCATACACGGTCTTGCCCGCAGCCTGGCCAAGGGCCGGCAGCAGGGTGAGGCATAGCAGCAATAAAACGGGTGTAAGTCTCATATTCCTGGCGCGGTGCATTGCAAGGTTCTAGGCAAGGTTCAGGTCAAGGTGACTGGCAATTACTGCGCAAGCTTCCTCGTTTATCTGTCAACAGGCACGAATGCATGACAGACAGGCTATCCATACCCCATCGGAGGCGCGGCATTCTATCACGACGACGTCTTGACGCCAGCGGTGCGCGATCTGACAGCGTTGAAGTGGTGATAGTTCGCGATTAGACGATTGTCGACAATGTTCATTTTGTCTTTGACTTGCTAGGCTTGTTTCGCTAGTTTCTGGTCAAGAGTTTTAAAAGGTGTCGACAATATGCAGGACCTTACCAGCCCCGGCCCGGTGCTGACAGACGAAACGGAAACCCTCTCCGAAAACGTCTTCCGACGCATCCAGGCGGCCATTGTCAAGGGTGATATCGCCCCCGGCAGCAAGATTTCCGAGCCGGAGTTGGCGCGCACCTATGGTATCAGCCGCGGGCCGCTACGCGAGGCTATCCACCGCCTTGAAGGCCAGCGCCTGCTGGTGCGCGTGCCGCATGTGGGCGCGCGGGTGGTATCGCTCAACCACGCCGAGCTGATCGAGCTGTACGAAATTCGCGAGTCGCTGGAAGGCATGGCCTGCCGCCTGGCCGCCGAGCGCATGAGCCAGGCCGACATCGACGAACTGCGCCGGGTGCTCGACACCCATGAGCGCGATGCCGCGTTCCAGGCCGGCCTGGGCTACTACCAGCAGGAAGGCGACTACGACTTCCATTACCGGATTATTCAGGGTAGCGGCAACCAGACCCTGGTCAAGATGCTCTGCGGCGAGCTGTACCAGCTGGTGCGCATGTACCGTATCCAGTTCTCTGCCACGCCTAACCGGCCACGCCAGGCCTTTGCCGAGCACCATCGCATTCTTGATGCCATTGCCGACCGTGACGGCGAACTGGCCGAACTCCTGATGCGCCGCCACATCGGCGCGTCCAAGCGCAATATCGAGCGTCACTACCTGGACGCCCACAACAACAGCACACGAGGTGAGAAATGACAGTCAAGAGCACCCCCGGTCAGCGTTTCCGTGACGCCGTTGCCGCTGAACATCCGCTGCAGGTAGTTGGTGCCATCAACGCCAACCATGCCCTGCTGGCCAAGCGCGCCGGCTTCAAGGCCATCTACCTGTCAGGTGGCGGTGTGGCCGCCGGCTCCCTGGGCCTGCCAGACCTGGGCATCACTGGTCTGGACGACGTGCTCACCGACGTGCGTCGTATCACCGACGTGTGCGACCTGCCGCTGCTGGTGGATGTCGACACCGGCTTCGGCGCTTCGGCCTTCAACGTTGCCCGTACCGTGCGCTCGATGAGCAAGTTCGGCGCTGCCGCCATCCATATCGAGGACCAGGTTGGCGCCAAGCGTTGTGGCCACCGTCCCAACAAGGAAATTGTCAGCCAGCAGGAAATGGTCGACCGTATCAAGGCTGCCGTCGACGCCCGCAGCGATGACAGCTTCGTGATCATGGCGCGTACCGATGCGCTGGCCGTCGAAGGCCTGAACGCGGCCCTGGACCGTGCCGAGGCGTGTGTCGAAGCGGGCGCCGACATGATCTTCCCGGAAGCCATCACCGAACTGCAGATGTACAAGACTTTCGCTGATCGGGTGAAGGCACCGATTCTGGCCAACATCACCGAGTTCGGTGCCACGCCGCTGTACACAACCGAAGAGCTGGCCTCGGTCGACGTGTCGTTGGTGCTGTACCCGCTGTCGGCGTTCCGCGCCATGAACAAGGCGGCCGAGAACGTGTATGCCGCGCTGCGTCGTGACGGCACGCAAAAGAACGTGATCGACACCATGCAGACTCGCATGGAGCTTTACGATGCCATTGGTTATCACGCCTTCGAGCAGAGCCTCGATGCACTGTTTGCCCAGAAGAAGGGCTAAGCGCTAGCGCCCCAATTAGCCAGAAAGCATCCATAACAAATTCAAGAAAGGAGAAACACCATGGCCGAAGCAAAAGTACTCAGTGGCGCAGGCCTGCGTGGCCAGGTGGCCGGCCAGACTGCACTGTCGACCGTGGGCCAGGCCGGTGCCGGGCTGACCTACCGTGGTTATGATGTGCGTGACCTGGCGGCCGGTGCCGAGTTCGAAGAAGTCGCCTACCTGCTGCTGTACGGCGAGCTGCCAACCCAGGCCGAACTGGCCGACTACAAGCGCAAGCTCAAGGGCCTGCGTGACCTGCCGCAAGCCTTGAAGGAAGTGCTTGAGCGCATCCCGCGCGATGCCCACCCGATGGACGTCATGCGCACTGGTTGCTCGGTACTGGGCACCCTCGAACCAGAATTGACCTTCGAAGCCCAGCGCGACAAGACCGACCGCCTGCTGGCGCTGTTCCCGGCCGTGATGTGCTACTGGTACCGCTTCACCCACCATGGCGTACGCATCGACTGCACCACTGATGAAGACACCTTGGGTGGCCACTTCCTGCACCTGCTGCACGGCAAGAAGCCGAGCGAGCTGCACGTCAAGGTCATGAACGTGTCGCTGATTCTCTACGCTGAACACGAATTCAACGCCTCGACCTTCACTGCCCGCGTCTGCGCCTCGACCCTGTCTGACCTGTACTCCTGCGTTACCGCAGCCATCGGCTCGCTGCGTGGCCCGCTGCACGGCGGTGCCAACGAGGCTGCGATGGAACTGATCGAACGCTTCCAGAGCCCGCAGGAAGCCACCGCCGAGCTGCTGCGCATGCTCGAGCGCAAAGACAAGATCATGGGCTTTGGCCATGCCATCTACAAAGAGTCCGACCCGCGCAACGAGGTGATCAAGGGCTGGTCGAAGCAGCTGGCTGACGAAGTGGGTGACAAGGTGCTGTACCCGGTGTCCGAAGCCATCGACAAGACCATGTGGGAGCAGAAGCGCCTGTTCCCCAACGCCGACTTCTACCATGCCTCGGCGTACCACTTCATGGGCATTCCGACCAAGCTGTTCACCCCGATCTTCGTCTGCTCGCGGCTGACCGGCTGGGCGGCGCACGTCTTCGAGCAGCGCGCCAACAACCGCATCATCCGCCCGAGCGCCGAGTATGTCGGCGTCGAACAGCGCCAGTTCGTGCCGATCGAGCAGCGCTGAATAGCTATAGAGAGGCAACCCGTTCCCCTTGTGGGAGCGGGCGTGCCCCCGAATGCGCCGGCCTTGCAACCACTGTGCACCTGCTGACGCACTCGCGGGCACGCCCGTTCCCACAGGTACGGTGAAACCTTCCGAATCCTGTGACCGAGCCTGATTCCATGATGAACACTGCATACCGCAAGCACCTGCCAGGCACCGACCTGGACTACTTCGATGCCCGCGCGGCGGTCGAGGCGATCAAGCCCGGCGCCTATGACGGCTTGCCTTACACGTCCCGCGTGCTCGCCGAGAACCTGGTGCGCCGCTGCGACCCTGCTACGCTCGACGCCTCGCTGAGCCAGCTGATCGAACGCAAGCGCGACCTCGACTTCCCGTGGTTCCCGGCCCGCGTGGTGTGCCATGACATCCTTGGCCAGACTGCGCTGGTCGACCTTGCCGGCCTGCGTGACGCCATTGCCGACAAAGGCGGCGACCCAGCCCAGGTCAACCCGGTGGTGCCGGTGCAACTGATCGTCGACCACTCGCTGGCCGTCGAGTGCGGTGGTTTCGACCCGCAGGCCTTCGAAAAGAACCGTGCCATCGAAGACCGCCGCAACGAAGACCGCTTCCACTTCATCAACTGGACCAAGAAGGCGTTCAAGAACGTCGACGTGATCCAGCCGGGCAACGGCATCATGCACCAGATCAACCTGGAGAAGATGTCGCCGGTGGTCCACAGCGACCACGGCGTCGCCTACCCGGACACCTGCGTCGGCACCGACAGCCACACGCCGCACGTCGATGCACTGGGTGTGATCGCCATCGGCGTAGGCGGCCTGGAAGCCGAAAACGTGATGCTCGGCCGCGCCTCCTGGATGCGCCTGCCGGAAATCGTCGGCGTCGAGCTGACTGGCAAACTGGCCCCGAACATCACCGCCACCGACCTGGTACTGGCCTTGACCGAATTCCTGCGCAAGCAGAAAGTGGTCGGCGCTTACCTGGAGTTCCATGGCGAGGGTGCCCGCGCCCTGACCTTGGGCGACCGCGCCACCATTTCCAACATGGCCCCGGAATACGGCGCCACGGCGGCGATGTTCGCCATCGACCAGCAGACCATCGACTACCTGCGCCTGACCGGCCGTGAAGAGCAGCAGGTCAAACTGGTGGAAACCTACGCCAGGGCCACCGGCCTGTGGGCGGACAGCCTGGGCGGCGCCGTCTACGAGCGCACCCTGAGCTTCGACCTGTCGAGCGTGGTACGCAACATGGCCGGCCCGTCCAACCCGCATGCTCGCGTCGCCACCAGCGACCTGGCGGCCAAAGGCATCGCCGGCAGCTGGGAAGAAGTGCCGGGGCAGATGCCGGACGGCGCGGTGATCATCGCTGCCATCACCAGTTGCACCAACACCAGCAACCCGCGCAACGTGATTGCCGCAGGCCTGATTGCGCGCAATGCCAACAAGCTGGGGCTGACCCGCAAGCCGTGGGTCAAGTCGTCGCTGGCGCCCGGCTCCAAGGCCGTGCAGCTGTACCTGGAGGAAGCAGGGCTGGAGAAGGAGCTGGAGCAACTGGGCTTTGGCATCGTCGCCTTCGCCTGCACCACCTGCAACGGTATGTCCGGCGCCCTGGACCCGGTGATCCAGCAAGAAATCATCGACCGCGACCTGTACGCCACTGCCGTGTTGTCGGGTAACCGCAACTTCGACGGGCGTATCCACCCGTACGCCAAGCAGGCCTTCCTGGCTTCGCCACCATTGGTGGTGGCCTATGCCATTGCCGGTACCATTCGTTTCGACATCGAGAAGGATGTGCTGGGCGTGGTCGATGGCAAGGAAATCCGCCTCAAGGACATCTGGCCCAGCGACGAAGAAATCGATGCGGTGGTGCGTGCTGCGGTCAAGCCGGAGCAGTTCCGCAAGGTCTACATCCCGATGTTCGCCATCGAGGAAGACCGCGGGCCGAAAGTTGCGCCGCTGTATGATTGGCGCCCGATGAGCACCTACATCCGCCGCCCTCCCTACTGGGAAGGGGCCCTGGCCGGCGAGCGCACCCTGCGCGGCATGCGTCCCCTGGCGGTGCTGCCGGACAACATCACCACCGACCACCTGTCGCCGTCCAACGCGATCATGCTCGACAGCGCTGCGGGTGAGTACCTGGCAAAAATGGGCCTGCCGGAAGAAGACTTCAACTCCTACGCCACCCACCGTGGCGACCACCTGACCGCCCAGCGCGCCACCTTCGCCAACCCAAAACTGTTCAACGAAATGGTGCGCAACGACGATGGCAGCGTGAAGCAGGGCTCGCTGGCGCGTATCGAGCCGGAAGGCAAGGTTACCCGCATGTGGGAGGCGATCGAGACCTACATGCAGCGCAAGCAGCCGCTGATCATCGTTGCGGGTGCCGACTACGGCCAGGGCTCGTCGCGCGACTGGGCGGCCAAGGGCGTGCGCCTGGCGGGTGTCGAGGCAATTGTCGCCGAAGGCTTCGAGCGTATTCACCGCACCAACCTGGTAGGCATGGGCGTGCTGCCGCTGGAGTTCAAGCCGGGCACCGACCGCAAGACCCTGGGCCTGGATGGCAGCGAAACCTATGACGTGCTGGGGGCGCGTACGCCACGGGCGACCCTGACCCTGGTGGTTACCCGTGCCAATGGTGAGCGCCTGGAAGTACCGGTGACCTGCCGTCTGGACACCGCCGAGGAAGTGTCGATCTACGAAGCGGGCGGGGTGCTGCAGCGCTTTGCCCAGGACTTCCTCGAAGCGACCGCCTGAGCATGAATCGGGGGCCGCTTTGCGGCCCTTTC